>JALUQR010000125.1 GCA_027017505.1 bacterium | reverse complement strand
TTCAAACACGGTGCTTGCTGCAAAAAGGATGGTTGAAGGATGATTATAACAAAAAAGAAAAGCCCGGAGGAGATAGCCGAAAGCCTTAAGGGGTTTAAGAATATTTACCTTTTTGGCTGTAACGCCTGTGCGGAGCAGTGCAGAACAGGTGGCATCCAGGAGCTTAAGGAGATGGCGGGGTTTCTTAAAGAGAGGGGCTTTAATGTGTGTGGTTCAGCCCTTGTGGATGAGACATGTTACAGACAGCTTGTGCTTAAGGCCCTGAAACAGGATGATGCCACCCAGAGGGCAGATGCCTTTCTTGTGCTCTCCTGCGGGGCAGGGGTCAGAACGGTTTCAAACTGCGTGCCAGAAGAGGTGCCTGTTATGCCAGCACTGGACACACTCTTTCTTGCAAGTGTTGAGCGGGTGGGCAGGTTCTTCGAGGGTTGCTCGCTGTGTGGAGATTGCGTGCTCCACAGAACCGCTGCGGTATGCCCCCATACAGAGTGTCCAAAGGGGCTTCTAAATGGTCCCTGCGGAGGAATGCACGATGGGATGTGCGAGGTCAACCCCGAGGAGGAGTGTGCATGGGCACAGATATACAGAAGACTCAAAATACAGGGCAGAATAAAAATCATGAAAGAGTATGCACCACCAAAGGATAACTCTTTGAAGGCAAAGCCCGCCAGACTCCTTTTAAGATAGACCACCACCATGGGCTACATGGACAGATACATAGGGTTTCTTAAAAGATACATAAAGCTCGATTCACTCTCGTGCTGTCAGCCAAAGGAACGCAGAAGAAGGGAGGATTCAAAAAAACTCAACCTCTTTGTATATACCGACAGGCTCGGCTCCTTCAGCTACGGTTATGACCATCCCATGAGGCCTGCAAGGTTAAGGCTTACCTTCGAGCGGGTCAAAAGATACGGACTTATAGAGGAGGAAAACCTCATAGAGCCCAGAGAGGCAACAGAAAGGGAGATTCTTTGGTTTCACACAGAGGACTACATAGAGGTGCTCAAAAAGGCTGACAGCGGAATACTTCCAGAGGATGCGGTAAGATACGGGCTTGGTATGGGTGATAACCCTGTGTTCAAGGGTGTGTTCCAGTGGTCTCTGCTTACTGTGGGAGGGTCTCTTCTGGCCTCAGAGTTTGTGCTTTCGGGAAAGAGTGATGTGGTCTTCAACATTTCTGGTGGGCTCCACCATGCAATGCCATCGAGGGCAAGCGGGTTCTGTTATCTTAATGACCCTGTGATAGCCATACATTACCTGCTGAATGCAGGCAAAAGGGTTGCCTATGTGGACATAGATGCCCACCACGGAGATGGTGTGGAAAGGGCGTTTTATGCTGACCCCAGGGTGCTCACCATATCCATACACGAAGACCCGCGATATCTCTTTCCAGGAACGGGTTTTCCCCATGAGATGGGCGAGGAATCTGGCAGGGGGTTTGCGGTAAATGTGCCAGTACCGCCTGGCTCAGGGGATGTGGTCTTTCTCAAGGCCTTTGAGGAGGTGGTGCCCTCCTTTATCGAGGCCTTCAAGCCCGATGTGCTGGTAACACAGCTCGGTGTGGACACCCTCAGGGGAGACCCCATCACACACCTTGAGCTTACAACCAACGGGTTTGAAACAATGGTAAGAAGATTCAAATCCATGGGTATTCCCTGGGTTGCCCTCGGTGGAGGTGGCTACAATGTGGAGCATGTCGCAAATGCCTGGGCAATAGCCTGGGCTGTGATGAATGATACAGAGGTGCCCGATGAGCTGAGAGATGAGCCCATAGAAAGGGAGCCATCTGAAAAACACCTTGAAGAGGTGGGAAAGACCGTTGAGTTTCTTAAAGAGAAGGCCCTGCCACTTGTCAAGGAAAGGGTGATGGAGCGATGATAATAGGTGTTCCCAGAGAGATAAAGGAGGCCGAGGCAAGGGTTGCCATGGTGCCCTCAGGGGTGAGGACACTGGTGGAGAGGGGACACACAGTGCTCGTTGAAAAGGGTGCAGGCAGTGGCAGTGGTATCTCCGATGAGGACTATAGAGACGCAGGTGCCAGGCTGGTTGATACCCCCCAGGAGGTATACTCACAGGCAGAGCTTGTTGTGAAGGTAAAGGAACCCCTTGAGGAGGAATACACCCTTCTGAAAGAGGGCTCAACGCTTTTCACCTTCCTTCATCTTGCAACAAAAAAGGGGCTTGCCAGGGTGCTACTTGAAAAGGGGATTACCGCCATAGGCTATGAGACCGTTGAGACCGAAAGGGGAGAGCTTCCGATACTCAAGCCCATGAGCGAGATAGCTGGCAGACTCTCTGTGCTCATGGCATCCTACTTCATACAGAAACACATGGGTGGAAGGGGACTTCTTGTAAGCGGGGTGCCAGGGGTGGAGAGGGCAAGGTTTGTTATAATAGGGGCTGGTACCGTGGGGCTTAACGCTGTGAGGACGGCTGTGGGGCTTTACGCTGATGTAACGGTGCTTGATGTGGATGCAGAAAGGCTCAGAACAGTGGACACCCTCTTTCCAGGCCGTGTTACAACACTTGTTTCAAACACCTACAATGTGGAACGCACTGTAAGAGAGAGCGACATACTCGTTGGATGCGTGCACATACCTGGCAGAAAAACTCCGCTTATAGTTACAGAAGATATGGTAAGGGGCATGAAAAGGGGAAGCATCATAATAGATGTTGCGGTTGACCAGGGTGGATGCGTTGAGACCATAAGACCCACCACACATCGCAACCCTGTGTACGAGCTCCACGGAGTACTCCACTACGGGGTTACAAACATACCAGGGGCAGTGCCCAGAAGCTCTACATTTGCACTCACAAATGTTACACTTCCCTACATACAGGCCATTGCAGATGCGGGCACCACAGAGGCCATAAGAAAGAACAGGGCATTGCAGAGGGGTGTGAACACCATGGATGGTCATATAAGACATCCGAATGTCGCAGATGCACTGGGTATGGAATACCGCCCCATAGAGTAGCCTGAAAAGAGGAAAACCTCAGGCCATGATGCCAGAACGCCTTAAACACACACTGCTGGCACTGATACTCCTCACACTTCTTGGTGGATGCATGCCCGCACTTGAGGTGCCCCAGGCAGATAGAGCAACCATATACGAGGAGGCCCGCAGACAGCGTGAGCTTGCATTCACCATATACATAAAACGGGAGGAAAGGCTCTGGAACATCGCCCTGCCACTTCTCAGGTCAGCAGGCCCGTTCTGCCCTGACCACAGGGGGTATTCCTACGGGCTGGTGGTACACGGTGCAGACTCCTATGGCAGGGACTACCGAGAGATTGCAATGGAATACTTCGGCATCCATGACGATGGCATATATGTGAGATATGTGCATCCTGATTTTCCCGCAGGCCAGATGGGGCTTAAAAGGGGAGACCGCATACTCTCCATAAACGGGGTATCCACAGAGGGTATGACGGTAAAAGATGTCAGCACCATTATAAGAAACTCCTCAAAGAGGCTCAGCCTCACGGTAAGAAGAGACAGCTCCATAGAGGACTTTGAGCTTGTGCCCTACACCGTGTGTGGCTACAATGTGAGGCTTATGGTGCACGATGCGGTCAATGCCTTTGCAGACGGGCAGAATGTTACCATAACCACTGGCATGATGCGCTTTACAGAGACAGACCAGGAGCTTGCCCTTGTTGTGGGTCACGAGATAGCCCACAACGCACTGGGACACATAGCAAAGACCCAGGGTAATATCCTTGTTGGTACCCTTTTTGACATACTCGTAGAGTCCGCAACAGGGGTCTCCACAGAGGGGCTCTTTGCCAGGCTCGGTGCACAGATGTTCAGCCAGGAGTTTGAGGCAGAGGCAGACTACATGGGACTCTACATAGTAGCAAGGGCAGGCTTCGATATAAAGGATGCCCATTACTTCTGGCGAAGGATGGCTGTGGAACACCCCTCTTCCATAAAGACAAACTTCTCTGCGACACATCCATCAACCCCGCAGAGGTTTGTGGCCCTTGAGAACACCATAAAGGAGATAGAGGAGAAGAAAAAAATGGGTCTACCCCTTGTGCCTGAGAGAAGGAAGCGATAGGCCCTTTTATATGAGTATTCCTGCGATGGTTGCGGTCATGAACCCTGCAAGGGTGCCTGCAAGCAGGGCCTTAAGCCCCATCCTTGAGACCTCCTTTTTCCTTTCTGGCACGAGCCCTCCAATGCCACCTATCAGGATTGCAAGACTGCCGAAGTTGGCAAAACTGCACAGTGCATAGGTTGAGATGACCACAGAGCGCGGGCTCAATGTGCCAGCCTCTATGTGGCCCTGAAGCATCTGATAGGAGATGAACTCGTTGAATATTACCTTTATGCCGAGCAGTCTTCCCACCTCAACAGAGTCCTGCCAGGGCACACCCATGATGAATGCGACAGGGCTGAAAAGATAACCCGTTATGTCCCCGAACGAGGTGCCGAGCTGGTTGAGAAGACTGTCAAGCATGCCTATCACAGAGACAAAGGCAATGAGCATGGCCCCTATGGTTATGGCAAGCTTTACGCCCTCCTGTGCACCTGTTGCAAGGGCCTCTATGGTGTTTGCATCCTCGCTTTTAAGCTCTATGGTGGAGAGCTCATCGGTTGTGGACTGTTCTGTCTCTGGTACAAGCAGTTTCGCCATCACAACGCTTGCAGGTGCACTCATAACAGATGCGGAAAGAATGTGGCCTGCGTCCGCCCCAAAACTCACATAGGCAGCCATCACACTGCCCGCAATAGTTGCCATAAAGCCTGTCATAAGACAGAACAGTTCAGACCTTGTCATACGCTGTATGTAGGACTTTATGCCCGTTATGGCCTCTATACCCATGAACACAAAGGCACTTGCGGTGAATGCCTCTATGCCGGTTGCCCCCATGGTTCTGCGCATAACCCATGCCATACCCCTTATTATTGCCTGCAGTATGTGGTAATGATAGAGAACACCCATGAGGGAGGATACAAATATTATCGTTGGAAGCACCTTGAATGCCACCACAGACCCCATTGATGCATCCGTTGTGAGCCTGCCAAACAGAAACGATGCACCCACATCGGTAAAGTTCAGTATACCTGTCATGACAACCCTTGCACCCTCAAACACAAGATAGCCCGCCCTTGTCTTGAGTATCAGAAGGGCAAATAGAAACTGTAGTGCCAGACCCCACAGAACAAGTCTTATGTTTATCGCCCTTCTGTTCTCGGACAGAAGCACCCCGGTAAGTATGAAGGCCAGAAGCCCTATGGCACTCAGGATGTGTGCTGTCACAGGATGGACCACCCCCGGGTTTCAAAATTCCCACAGGATGATAATATGAGGGTGGTTTCTGTGTCAAGCCCTGTAAAGGGCCTGCTGAAAGGGGTGTGCCATTAATCACTTGATTTATTCTGCGGTAATGGTATCTTTTAGGGTAGCCTTTTTGCCATGGAACTTAAGTTCAGACCATCAGAGCCACTTACCCTGGGGATAGAGCTTGAGATTCAGCTCATAGACCCTGTAACGCTCGAACTCAAGCACACATCCACGGAGATTATAGAGGGAGTTCAGGAGATTGATGGCACCGTAAAGCATGAGTTCTTCCTTTCCAACCTTGAGCTCAACACCCCTGTATGCAGAACCATGGAGGAGGCAGAAAGAAGGCTCTACGAGGATATGAGCCTTATAATGAAGGAGGCTGAAAGGCACGATACACTTCTGTGGCTTGCAGGCACACATCCCTTCTCATCCTGGAGGCAACAGCGCCTTACAGACAAACCACGCTACAGGATGCTTGCAGAAAGGCTCGGCATTGTATCCCGCAGGTTCAACATATTCGGCCTGCATGTGCATGTGGGCATAGGTGACGGCCAGAGGTGCGTGGACATAATGAACAGGGTTCTGTATTATCTGCCCCATCTTCTGGCACTTTCTGTGAACTCTCCTTTCTGGGAGGGCGAGAACACAGGGCTACATTCCTACAGAACCAAGGTGCTTGAGAATCTTCCGATTGCAGGGCTTCCCTTCTATTTTAAGGACTGGGAGGAATACAAGAGCGTGGTAAACACTTATCTTCTGACAGACACCATAACCACCATACGCGAGATATGGTGGGACATGCGTCCCCATCCAGACTTCGGCACCCTTGAGGTGAGGATATGTGACATGCCACTGAGTGTGAGGGAGGTGCTGGCAATAACATCGCTCGTGCAGGCACTGGTGCGCAGGATAGGAAGGGATGTGGACGAGGGTCTGCCCTACACAAGGCCCCACTCTGCCATAACAAGGGAGAACAAGTGGAGGGCGGCAAGATACGGGCTCGATGGCAGGTTCATAACAGCCGATGGCAGACACACACTGCCAGTAAGGGACGCCATAGAGAGGATGCTCTCCATGGTGGAAGAGGATGTTAAGGCCCTGGGCACAGAATCCTACATAGAGGGTGTGGAGGGTATACTTTCCTCAAGGACAGGTTCGTGCGTGCAGATAGAAGAGTACAGGAAAGAGGGTAGCCTTAAAGAGGTGGTAAGAAACCTTTCACAGACACTTAAAGAGGAGGTGGAAGACTGGCAGAGGTAAGGACCACAGAGGGTGTGGTTTCAGCAGGTCATCCGCTCACTGCCAGGGCAGGGGCACGGATGCTCGAGCTTGGTGGAAATGCCTTTGATGCAGGCATTGCAGCAAGTGTGGCATCCTTTGTGTGCGAGTCCGCCCTTACAAGCCCTGCAGGTGGAGGATTCCTCATAGGACACCTGCACAGGGCAGGTGTTACAATACTCTACGACTTTTTCAGCAACACCCCTGGAAGGGGTTACACAGGAAAAAAGGACTCCCTTGAGTTCTTTCCCATAGAGATAAACTTCATAGGCACCCCGCAGGAACTCTACATAGGCAGGGGCTCTGTAGCGGTGCCCGCAACCCTGGCAGGACTCCACGAGGTCTACAGGCGTCATGCAACACTGCCCCTTGAAAGACTCCTCGAGCCAGCCATAGAATACGCAGAAAAGGGCATAGAGCTTAACAGAAGCCAGGCAGAAATAATAGCTATACTTTCACCAATGCTTACCCTTACAGAGGAGGGCAGAAGCATATATGCCCCCTCTGGCAGGGTGCTCAAAGAAGGTGAGGTCATAAAAAACCCCAATCTTGCAGAAACACTCAGGTATCTTGCAGAAGAGGGGCTTGATGCGTTCTTCAGGGGATACATAAAGGATGCCATACTCAAAAACTTCTCACCACCCAGGGGGCTTATAACAGAGGAAGACCTAAGGGAGTACTGTATTGCAGAAAGGGAACCACTGGTGGTTGAATACCGCGATAGCTACATATACACCAACCCGCCACCATCTGCAGGAGGCCTTCTTATAGGGTTTTCACTTAAACTGCTTGAAGGATACAGCCCTGAAAAGCTTGGGCACAACAGCACCGCCTATATAAGGCTTCTCCACAGTGTGATGAAAACCGCTGACAGGGTGAAAAGAGACGAGGATGACCCCTTGAGGGAGGAATTCATAAGTGCCTGCAGACGGATGGTTGCAGGTGGTAACACCACTCACATAAGTGTTATTGATGAAGAGGGCAACGCAGTGGGCATAACCACATCCGTCGGTATAGGCTGTGGCCACATGATACCTGGCACGGGTATTATGATGAACAACATGCTCGGTGAGGACGAGCTCAACCCCGATGGCTTCCACCGGTATCCACCTGGGGTGAGGCTACAGTCGGTGATGGCACCCACCATAATAATGGATAGAGATAGAAGGCCTCTGTTTGTGCTCGGCACAGGCGGAAGCAAACGGATAAGAAACACCATGGTGCAGGCAATCCTCAACCTGCTGGACTTTGGCTTTCATCCGCAGAAGGTGGTGGAGCTTGCCAGGGTGCACTGGGATGGCCAGGTACTTCAGCTTGAAGAGGGCATAGAGCCTGCGGTGGTTGATGCCCTTGAAAGGGAGGGCATAGGGTGTAACCTCTGGAAGAGAAAACACATGTACTTTGGCGGGGTGAATGTGGCTGGAAGGAGCAGAGCTGGCTTTACCGCAGGTGCAGACCCCAGAAGAGGAGGTTCTGCCATTGAGGTCAGAAGAGAGACTGCTTGATGAGCTCAGAGAGAGGGTGGCATCCCTCAATGCAAGGCTTGTGGAGATAAGACGCCACATCCACAGCCATCCCGAGCTTTCAGGCATGGAGAAGAACACCTCCCGGCTTGTGGCAACACTTCTCAGGGAATGTGGTATAGAGGTGAGAGAGGGTGTTGGTGGATACGGTGTGGTGGGTGTGCTGAGGGGTGCAGGCCCGGGAGGTGTTGTGGGGCTCAGGGCAGATATGGATGCCCTGCCCATGGAGGATGCAAAGGATGTGCCCTATGCATCCAAGATAAAGGGCGTTATGCACGCCTGCGGACACGATGTGCACACAACGGTAGTGCTGGGTGTCGCCATGGTGCTCTCAGCCCTCAAGGATAGGTTCAGGGGGGCTGTAAAGTTCATCTTTCAGCCTTCTGAGGAAAGCGGACAGGGCGGGGCAAAACCCATGATAGACGATGGTGCCCTTGAAGAGCCCACCCCGCAGATAATGCTTGCCATCCACTGCTATCCAGAGCTTGAGGTGGGTAAAATCGGCTGTAAGGATGGCGTTATGACAGCCTCATCCGATAGATTCACCATAACGATTAAGGGCAGAAGCGGACACGCATCAAGACCACACCAGACGGTGGATGCCATACTCGTTGCATCAATGACCATAGGTGCCATACAGCACATAGTGAGCAGAAGAACAGACCCGCTACACCATGCGGTAATATCCATAGGCACCATACAGGGAGGCACAGCACCGAACATAATAGCAGACAGGGTGGAGATGAAGGGCACGGTGAGAACCCTGGATAAGGATATCCGCCAGAAGATACCCCACTACATAGAGCTCATACTCAAGGGTATAACCATGGCAACAGATGCGGGCTATGACTTCCACTACGAGTTCGGTAGCCCCTCGGTAATGAACAACCCCGATGTTACAGACCTTGCAAGGGCCTGCATAAAAGACGCCCTGGGAGAGTCTGCCCTCGTTGAGCTCGAGGAACCACAGATGGGCTCAGAGGACTTTGCCTACTTTGCAGAAAGGGTGCCTGCGACATTCCTAAGACTCGGAACATCAAACCCGAAAAAGGGCATAGAGTGCTCGCTCCACACCCCTGAGTTCGATGTGGACGAGGACTCCATAGGCATAGGGGTTACAGCACTTTCATGGATAACCCTTAAATACCTTCTTGAAGGAGGTAGAGGATGAGCCAGTATGTGGTGGTATTCATGACCGTACCAGATGAGGAAACCGCTGTAAGTATCGGCAGAAGAGTCGTTGAAGAGGGGCTGTGTGCATGCTGTAATATTGTGGGTCCCATACGCTCGATATACAGATGGAAAGACAAGGTCTATGACGAAAGTGAACTGCTGTGTGTGCTCAAGACCAGAAGAGCCCTTTTCCACACTCTTAAAGAGAGGGTAAAACAGCTACACCCCTACGAGGTGCCAGAGCTTGTAGCCCTTCCCGTAGAAGAGGGGCTTGAGGACTACCTTGAGTGGATAGAGGAGGTAACCGTAGAATAAACCACAGCCTGAAAAAAGAGGAGTCTGCCCTTTCAAAGAAGACCTCCCAAAATTTTTGACAACCCTTCCCCGGATGCAATATAATAAAATATTCTGTGTTTAAAAAGAAAGCTCCATAAAGACAGATGGTTGACATAGAGAGGATAAGAAATTTTTCCATAATAGCCCATGTGGACCACGGTAAGTCCACGCTCACAGACAGGCTCCTTGAGCACACAGGGGCTGTCACAGAGCGTGAGATGAAGGAGCAGTTTATGGACAAGATGCCCCTTGAAAGGGAAAGGGGCATTACCATAAAGGCACAGACAGCAAGGCTACGCTACGGGGCAGAGGATGGCAGGCAGTACATACTTAACCTCATAGACACCCCTGGGCATGTGGACTTCAGCTACGAGGTGAGCAGAAGCCTTTCCGCATGCGAGGGTGCCATACTCGTTGTGGATGCCTCTCAGGGGGTGGAGGCCCAGACCCTTGCACACCTCTACACAGCGGTCGACCTTGGGCTTGAGGTCTTCTGTGTGCTCAACAAAATAGACCTGCCACAGGCAGACCCAGAAAGGGTCAAAAGGGAGATAGAGGAGGTCCTGGGCATACCTGCTGATGACGCCATACCCGCAAGTGCAAAGGAGGGCACCGGCATAAAGGAGATACTGGAGGCCATAGTAAACCGTATACCTCCGCCACAGGGTAGCCTCTCCTCTCCACTTAAGGCACTTGCCTTCGATAGCTGGTATGACCCCTACCAGGGTGTGGTGGTGCTCGTCAGGGTATTTGACGGTGTGCTCAAAAGGGGTATGAGGATAAGGTTCTTCTCCACGGGAAAGTGCTACGAGGTTGAAACCCTCGGGGTGTTCACACCACACCCAGAAGAGGTCACAGAGCTTGGTGCAGGTGAGGTGGGCTTTCTTACAGCAGGCATAAAGGATGTGAGGGATGTGAATGTGGGAGATACCATAACGGACAATGCAAGGCCTGCCCCAGAGCCACTGCCAGGGTTCAGGAAACTAAAGCCCATGGTCTACAGCGGACTATATCCCGTGGATTCAGCCCAGTACGAGGAACTCAAGGACGCTCTGGCAAAACTGCATCTCAACGATGCATCCTTCACATACGAGCCCGAAAACTCCCTTGCACTGGGGTTTGGCTTCAGGTGCGGGTTTCTGGGGCTGTTCCACATGGAGATTGTAAAGGAAAGGCTTGAAAGAGAGTACCACATAGAGCTTATCACCACAGCACCAACCGTGGTCTACAGGATTACAAAGAGGGATGGCCAGGTGATAAATGTGGAAAACCCTGCAAACCTGCCACCACCAAACCACATAGAAAGGTTCGAAGAACCCTACATACTTGTGACCATACACATACCCGCAGAGTTTTTGGGATCGGTGATAAGGCTGTGTGAGTCAAGAAGGGGTGTGCAGAAACAGATAAACTACATCACACCCACAAGGGTTGTGCTTGAGTACGAGATGCCCCTGGGAGAGGTTGTTACAGACTTTTACGACCGGCTTAAGACCATAAGCCGTGGCTATGCATCCATGGACTACGAGCACATGGGCTACCGTGAGGCCGAGCTTGTAAAACTGGACATACTGCTTAACGGCGAGCCCGTGGATGCACTCTCTGTGATAGTGCCAAAGGAGAGGGCATAC
>JALUQR010000124.1 GCA_027017505.1 bacterium | reverse complement strand
ATGTATGTTGGTGTTTTTTCGCCAGCCTTTTTGCCAGCTTTTTTCGTTGGCAGTTTCGCCAGCTTTTTCGATGCTTTCTATTCGGTGCCTTTATGAAAAAACGATTCGACGCAAAAGTTAGAAGACTTCTCTCTCATGTCTCCTCTGTATCCGAGGAAAAAGCCCTTTTCGATGCTTTTTTCGGTGCCCTTACTCAAAGCCAGCGTATTCGATGGCTCAGATGGAGTCTCGAACGGGTTTATCCTTCGGTCGGCAAGTATGATAGGGTAGAGAAGTGGATGGAAGGGTGTTTTATGAAACATCCTGAATGGACTCCCTACAGGGTTGCGAGCATGGGTAGGAATGTGTTCAAACTGAACACGAAGATGTTTCCCTTGCTTCTGAAGACCGCCCAGAAGGTGAAGCACAGGTGTATGATGAGGCTTAAGAGGAAGGGTGAGAAGTGAAAAGAACAACTGATGTGATCCTAAAATGGAATTGTTTTGACAGCTCATACTTGCCGAAAAAAGAATGTGTTTCCCTGTGTGGTTATTAGCATACTGGAGCAATATAATTTGACCATTTCATCACTTATCATACAATGCAACTTGTAATGACTTTGGAAATCATATCTCCTGTGATAAATCCCGTCTCTTTTTTTAATTCCACCTTTGCCCATTTTCTCTAGGGTGAAGAGGATATTTTCGTCCGAAGAAAATAGATACTCATTGCATATGTTGAGATTCACAAGTTCTTCTACAGTTAATTTCGGCGACAAGTCTGTTTGACATTCTACAGTTTGTAGAATATAGTCGTTTATAATAGGCGTAAGAGCCTGCAGTGAGAGGAATGAAAAGACGACGGAGTGAGAGACGATTTGAAGTGGTAGGGGCTGGTCCATCAGGACTTATTGCTGCAATAACCCTTGCACGGGCGGGTTATGAGGTGACAGTATACGAGGCAAACAGAGATGTGGGGCACAGGTTTCGTGGTGATTTTCAGGGTATAGAGAACTGGAGCTCGACCGAGGATGTGATGGACCTGCTTTATAGGTTAGGAATAGGAGAGGGTTTAAGTGAAAGAGATATTTTGCTTGAACCTTACAACAGTGTTGTTCTCTTCGACGCAAGCCTCAAGAAGACCATCGTAAGCTCAAAAAGACCTTTTTTCTACCTGGTCAAGAGGGGAGACGGGACGGGTTGTCTGGACAGAGGTATTCTGGAGGTTGCAAAGCAGGCAGGTGTCAGGGTGAAGTTCAAAAGGAGAACGGACAGGCTCGAAGAAGGTGGCATCGTGGGGATCGGGCCAAAGGCCGCGGATAGCCATAGCCAGAGGGGTTGTGTTCAGGACCAGCATGGATGATGTGGCGGCTGCAATACTCGACGACAGGCTCGCTCCAAAGGGATATGCCTATCTTTTGATCCACAAGGGCTGGGGCACCATGGCTACCTGTATGTTCAGAGAATTCAGCAGGGAAAGGGAGTGTTTCGAGCTCACTGTAGAGTCCTTCAAGAAGGTCTTTCCATCCCTGAATATGACCGATGAGAAGGAGTTCGGTGGTTATGGCAACTTCTTCTTCGGCAAGCCTGCCTGTGAGAACGGCAGGTACTATGTGGGCGAATCGGCTGGTCTGCAGGATTGCTTATGGGGGTTTGGTCTGAGGTATGCCTTGCTCTCTGGCTGGCTTGCAGCCAGAAGTATCATAGAGGGTGGTGCGAATGCCCCGCAGATGTATCTATCATCGCTTGAAGAAAGGCTCCTGCCGATGCAACGGGCATCCCTTGTGAATCGCCTCCTTTTCGAAATGCTCGGTAACAGGGGCTATGCCCACTTCATAGAGAAGTCTGCAAAGATGGACACGCTCGAGTTCCTTAGAAGACGCTACAACCCGTCCTTTCTTGGAAGGCTTCTATTTCCCCTGGCAGGGTGGTGGTACAGGAGCAGACTCGTTGATAAGGGGTGCCATAGAGATGGCTGTACATGCGTCTGGTGCAGGTGCAGGGGAAGACAGGCTCAGTAGAAACCAGTTCAAAGAACGGCAGAATCTCTGCCACAAAGAGGGTGTAATGAAAGGGGGTTGAGATGGAAGGTATGGGTGGTATTTTATGGCTCATAATAATAGGGGCACTTTTCTAGTGGATGATGAGTAGAGGGTGTGGCGGGCACAGGCATGGCGGTGGGCAGGGTCATGAGCATGGCTCTGGTTCAGAACAGGGGCACGACAAGAAGGCAGAAAAGAAAGGGGGCTGCCATTGACAACTCAAAACCTGACAAGGAGGGCGTTATGAAGTTACTTGACTGGAAGATAGTGGGCCTATCCACAGGCACCTTCCTGTCCATAACATATGTGCTCTGTGTGGTCTACGACCTTCTGTTTCCAGAGTACGCCATGTACGAGGTGTGGCTGAAACTGCTTCCGGGTTTCGTGTGGATCAACTGGTGGAGTTTCCTGCTCGGGCTTGTAGAGACCTTTCTTTACGGCATATACACAGGGCTCGTCTTTGCGCCTCTCTACAACTTCTTCAACATGCGGTTAAGCAAGGTGGACTGAAAACCTCGATGTAGACAGGATATGGTTCGACTTTTCTTTGAAAGTCTCCAGAATCCATCCAGGTAAGGGCGTTATCAAAGGGATGTGCAAGAGATGGGAGGGAAAAAACAATGACCATGGCAGAAATCAGAGAGAAGGCAAGGGCGCTTGGTATAGGTCCAGGTAGAAAGAGAAAACTGGAACTCGTAAGAGAGATACAGACGAGGGAGGGCAACTTTCCCTGTTTCGGTACGGTAACGGACTACTGTGACCAGCTGAACTGCTGTTTCAGGGAGGACTGTCTCGGAAAGAACTGCTGAAAGGTACATTTCAGGCTGTTCTCGTCTTGCCCTTTCTGAGGCTGAGGATGTAGCGCCTTGCTGCAAGTGCTGCCTTTGCGCCCTCACCAGAGGCTATTATTATCCTCTTGCCAAAGGCGTTTGTAACATCACCTGCGGCAAAGATGCCGGGGTATGAGGTGGAGCAGTCGGGGTTTATCACTATCTCGCCCCGCTCATTGAGGTCGACAAGGTGAGACACTATCGAGGAGTTAGGCTCAAGCCCTATGGCTATGAAGGCTCCCCTTACCGCAAGGTCTACTACCTCACTCTCGCCCATCTTTCTTATCCTCACACCCCTGAGGACAGTGTCGCCTGTGAACTCGGTGACGGTGTATCCCTGGTACCTGTTGAGGTTTCTGTATCTTCCGACACGCTCTATCACCACCGGGTCTGCCGTAAGGGTTGAAGGGTATACGAGGTGTATCCTTCTTGCCACGGTATGCAGGTTCTCAACCATCTGCAGTGCCGAGTTGCCACCACCTATCACAACCACGTCTTCTCCCTGAACGAAGCCAAGGTCCTGAATGTTTCCATAGAAGATACCCTTTCTCTGGAACTTCTCCTCACCTGGCACACCGAGTCTTCGCCGTGTCATGCCAGTAGCCACTATGAGTGCTCTGGCAGTATACTTCTTGAGTTCCGAAGTGATGACTGTGAATCCATCCTCTGTAGCCTCAACCTTCTCTACCTTGCTCATCAGATGATGTAGATAATAGGAGCGTGTGAGCTGGTGTTTGAACTTCTCTATGAGTTCGGGGCCTGTTATGAAGTCGTAGCCCATGTAGTTCTCTATCCTGGTGCTGTCTATTGCCTGCCCGCCGAGGTCTGCGGTTATAAGGAAGGCGTCCATCTTAAGGGTCGCTGCGTACACACCTGCCGTGAGCCCTGCTGGCCCACCCCCGATTATTATGAGGTCGAAGGATGTGCGCTCGAG
>JALUQR010000123.1 GCA_027017505.1 bacterium | reverse complement strand
CTTTCAGAGCCTCTTTAAGGAGTGCCTCTGCCTTTTCTGGCTCTGTTGTGATGGCTCTGTTTGCCTCGTCCACATAGAGCTTTGCCTTCTGGCATCCTCCCTCCTCAGCCCATAGAGGGGTGACAAGTAGCAGTAAAAACAGGCATATCATGCCCCATACCCGTAAAGATGGTTTCATTTATGACACCTCCTTTTTCTCTTCAAGGTCCTGTGGGACCTTTGAGTTATCTTCCTGAAACCCTCCAGTATCAAAAAAGTCTCTATAGCTATGCCCCGAACCCCCGGCAAAAGGTAAAAATCTAAAAACCCGAAATTTAATCCCCCTGCTCCTGGGGAGAAACACCAACCACGAGACGGAAGCCCATAATGCAATCCATTAAATACGGCTTGATGCCAACACGAGAGGAGTTGGAAGTAAAAACATACGGTGAGAAGAACCACGCGCCACCACGCAAAACACGTCTCGAGCCCATAGAAGGTCCACTGGGATTATTGCGGGGGCTGTGCCTATAGTAATTCTCATCATACCAGTCCTGAACCCATTCCCAGACATTGCCAGTCATATCGTATAAACCTATCTCATTTGGCTCGAAACTTCCCACAGGGGCGGTAAACCTGTAGCCATCGTCCTGGTCGCGGACCTTCCATTTGAGATCGCAGTTACTGTCACAGAAGTTGGCATACCTCTGGAGTTCTCCTTTTGAGTTCGTCCCTGCCCACTTCTCTCTTTTACCACCGCTTCTTGCCGCATACTCCCACTCTGCCTCGGTGGGAAGGCGGAAGGGTAGTCCAGTCTTCTCCCTCTTCCACTCTATGAACGCCTGCACGTCCTTCCAGCTAACGCAGACAACGGGATGGCGGTCTGTTTGCGAGAAACCGGGATTGTTCCAGTAGAATTCTTTACTCCTCCCAAATCCACTGCCTGTCCAGGCACTGCACCCCTTCCCCCTCTCAGCCTCTGTTACATAACCCGTATCCTCCACAAACTCCCTGAACTCGCCAACGGTAACCTCGTATTTGCTTATATAAAAATCATCCACACACACCTCATGCACGGGTCTTTCACTGTCATCACCGTCTCCCCACAGATCACCCATCTTAAAACACCCGCCCTTTACTAAGACGAAATCCTTGAGCCCTATGAGCTCTGGCTCCATGGGCAGGGGCTTGACCCAGTCAGGAAGTCTGCCAGCGTGGGCGGGTGGGGACAAAAACAGAACATATAAAAACACACATAAAAAGGTTAAAAATCTAAACCGTTTCACACTATCACCTCTTTTTTAATAACTGCTGTATATTTAAAACCCCAAATCTAAAAATCCGAAACATAGAACACTACTCCTTGGAATCTACACCAACCACGAGACGAAACCCAACATAGGAGACTCTGTTGGATGGGGTGTGGAGGTTGCGATCGGAAGAACGCAGATACCTCGGCTCGTAGTTCAAAGAGCCACCACGACTGACGCGGTAGGAGCCCATATCAGGACCTCTGGGGTTATCACGGGGGCTACGTTTATAGTAATTCTCATCATACCAGTCCTGAACCCATTCCCAGACATTACCGCTCATGTCGTAAAGACCAAGTCCGTTGGGTTCAAAACTCCCTACAGGTGCCGTAAACCTGTAGCCATCGTCCTGACTACGGGTCTTCCACCACTCCAAATCACAGTTACTATCGCAGAAGTTGGCATACCTGTAGAGCTTTGCCTTTGAACTGGTCCCCGCCCACTTCTGGCGCTTACCACCGCTTCTTGCCGCATACTCCCACTCAGCCTCGGTGGGAAGGCGGAAGGGTAAGCCAGTCTTCTCCCTCTTCCACTCTATGAACGCCTGTGCATCGTTCCAGCTAACGCAGACAACGGGATGGCGGTCTGTTTGCGAGAAACCGGGATTGTCCCAGTAAAATTCTTTACTCCTCTCAAATACACTGCCTGTCCAACCCCGGCACCCATCCCCCTTTTCAGCCTTTGTTAGATAACCCGTATCCTCCACGAACTCCCTAAATTCACCAACTGTAACCTCGTATTTGCTCATATAAAAGTCATCCACGCATACCTCGTGAACAGGTCTTTCATCCTTATCTCCATCTCCCCATAAATCCCCCATTTTGAAACACCCGCCCTTTACTAAGACGAAATCCTTGAGCCCTATAAGCTCTGGCTCCATTGGCAGGGGCTTGACCCAGTCAGGAAGTCTGCCGGCAGAGGCAGGCGGGGGTATAAAGAGCCCGTAGAGTATGACGCACAGAAAGAGTCCATAGAAGGTGTAAGCCATGTATGCCCTCATCTTTTAAATACCCTCCCTGAGTTTTTCTATCTCCTCTGTCATCTTCTGGAACATCTCCTCTGCGTTTTCCTTCGTATCCTCGAGTGCACGGCGTTCGCCATCGTAAGCCATGCCTCTTAAAAGCTCCTCCTTTGCCCGCTCTATGTGTTCCTTCTTCTCTTCAGCCTCTGTGGATTCCTTTGCCTTCCTGAGGGCTTCCTCTGCCCTCTCAAGGGATTCCTCCATTCTTTTCTTTGCCTTCCTTACGGCATCCTTTTTTGGAAGGACTGCCACCGCATAGTATATACCGCGCTCTCTGTCCGCACCTGCATCCACTATACGGGAGCCCTCGAGGACCTCGTCCACGGTCTCCTCTATTATCATTGCGAACTGGCTCTTACACTCCCCGGCACCTGCAAAGATTACGGCACCGCCTTCGCCCTCGCAGACCACATCTATGGTTGCGCTCTTTATCCTCACCCTTATCTGCTTTGCTATCTCGAGCCTTGCCAGTATCTCAGCCCTGCGTCTATCCATGTAGGGGTCCTGAGAGCTGCTCACCTCTGCAACACCCACAAGATAAGACTCAGGGGGATACCTCTTCAATATATCGTCATAGGAGCCTGCCCATACGGGCACTCCCATGAAGAACAAAACCACCGTTATGATTATCTTCTTTATCATCACAGCACCCTTACTGTAAAGATTCTTTCTGTTACCGCACCCGATACATCGCCTATATGAACCTTTATGGTATGTGTGCCGGAGGGGAGTTTAGCCTCCGGCACCTCTATACCTTCCTTCGTTGCGTATGGTCTGACCCTCGAGGTGATGTCTATGGTGAAGAACTTCAGATACTCCACCCTCAGGGTGGAAAGGTCCACCTCTCTATCCTCGCGGGGGACAAACCGTATCTTAAGAGGCAGTGGCGACTGACATGCCTTATCGAGCTTAGGGCTTACAACCTCTATGGCGGGACCCTCCCTGCCAGTAAGCCCTGCCTCTATATGCCATGTGGATGGGGCTGCCTCTGGCAGGGCTGACTCTTCAGGGGTGATGAGCTCAACCGGTTCCCCTCCCCCACCGTGCACGATTGTTGCCAAAGAAAGAAGCCACACCCCCACAAGCCATATAAAAGCTCTTCTCATGTGCATCGTTCCTTTCCTCCCCCATAGGGGCGGGAGGGCCTGTATGAAGAAAAGCCACCTCCCGCCATATTATCGGGTTATTCTCTTTTCTCCCTCTTTTCAAGCTCCTCCTCGAGCTCTTCGTGCAGGCGCTTTGCATTGTTTCTTACATAGTCGCGTATCCTTGCATCGAGCTGTTTGAGTTTGTCGAATGTGTCCGTGTAGGCTTCAAGGTCAAGCCTTGCCAGTGCATAAAGAGCGCCTGTGGCAGGGTTCTGCCAGAAGTCCACAATCTGCACACCGCGAAGCGTCATGGATGTAACCTGTTTTATGGCCTGCTCGAAGTGCCCCTCCGCAACGCCTTCAAGCTTTCCAGCACGGGTCTGGGCAATGTAGTCCTTGGTAAGGGATGCGTTGTAGAGCTCAAGGACCTTTGCAAGCTCGTTTCTTGCCCGTGTCTTTGCTGCTTCACGCTGGATGGTCTCGGAACTGCTGTAGTCGGCAACACCCACGCCGTAGAATACCCTGCCCCTGTCCCCTTCGAAGGCACCGCTACCCTTGAGCACCCACTCAGGTGCATTGAGTTCCTGAATCGGGATCAACCCTGCTTTCTTTGGTGTGCCCGCACAGCCCGAGAGCAGTAGCCCTAAGGCTATAACGAGCAGACTCAGATTCCTCAGATACTTCATCATACCTACCTCCTTTCTTTCATGTCAAAGGTAAAGAATATCCCGTTTTTAAGCTCCATACCCCTGCCATCGCTGGTGGTAAGGAGAATCCCTCCTGGACACACGCCGTGCCCCGCTTCGGGCTTTCCCCCTTCAACCCTCTTTAAGACAAGCTTTACAACGCCATTCTCGGTAAGGACTACCTCTCTGTTCTCGGCGTCTTCGTATACACCGAGGCTTCTGCCATCTTCTGTTGTAAGGGCTACCACCTCCTCAAGGGCTTTTTTGGGAAGCCTCTTTCCCGGCTCGATGGATAGCTCTATCGCAGGCATGGATACCGCACCTGTAAGGGTAAGTTCATCTGCCACTGTAGAGGATTCCTCAACGAGTCCTGCAATGGCAAGGTTTTTTGTGTAGATAGGGCAGTCTATGCCGGAGAGTTTCTTCATGTCCGAAAGGGCGACCTCCCTGAGCCCTTCGTTTCCAAGCCTTTCTGCAAGCAGAAAATAGGCAACAGCCCTGTTATTTAGAACCACCGGGTTTTCGGGCGAAAGCCTCAGGGCCTCATCGAGCTCGGAAAGGGCGCTGTAGAGCCTTCCCTCGAGTATATAGGCTGTGCCAAGGTTGTTCCTTGCCCTCCAGTAGTAGGGGTCACTCTCTGTAGCCTTTTTGAGATACTCTATTGCCCTGTCAATGTTCTCTCTGTAGCGGGTGCGTGCATCCCGGGGTGTGGAGAGTGCTACCTCTATGGATGTGGCTCCTGTGTATGGCTCGAGCTCTATCGATAGGTGGAAGGGGATACCTTCCGTGCCCTTCCACTCTCTATAGGCTCTTATGGCGCGTTTGAGATATGTGGTCCCTATGTTGTGATAGACCTCACGGGATGGATAGTACTTGAGAAACTCCCTGAAAAGGGCTGCCGCACTCTCATACCAGCCAAGCCCGTAGGCTATAACACCTGTGTGGAAGAGGGAAAGTTTTCTTCTTACCTCCCTGAGTCTTTCCCTTACAGCCATGGTGCGCTGTATTACCGTGGGGTGGTCTGCGCTGAGGTTCATGAGAGTTGGGTCCACAGCCCTTGCCCACTGGCTGAAGAAGTTTGTGTCTGCCGATACGATGGCATCTGTCCTGAAGCCTGCGATACTGGCATATATTATTCCATACTGATCTGCCCGTAGCTCCATGGCTTTCAGTGTCTCGGGGGAGTGGGCAAACTCACGGATGCCTGTAAACTCGGGGTTATCCCCCGTGGTGGAGATGAATCTATAAGGCCAGAAGTCCCCGTTGAATTGGTGAGAAAGCTCATGCCCTATGACGAAGGCAAGCCTTGCATCTGCAAGGCTTCTATCTTTTTCTTTCAGGCAGAACTCAACCGCCCTGCGGGTGAGTATTATGGAGCCGTCTTCGAGTGATTGCGCCCAGGGAAGCCCGTCATACTCTATTATGTGGAGCCGTGGCTCAACCCCCTTTCTTCTATCCGCAGAGGCAACAACCCTCCTGAATACCTCCATGGTCCTTTCATAGAGGGGACCGCTCTTTACCTCCCTGTATCTTGTAAGCCAGAACCCGGAAGTGCCCCTGTTCTCTGCATAGATTAGCCTTGCCACAAGAACTATAAAGACCCCAACGACGAATGTGATAAGAAGGGCTATCAATAACCTCTTTAGTGTCTCCATAGGGCTACCTCTTTAGAACGAACTCCCCTGTGTATTCAAAACCCCTTCCATCCGAAGTCTCGCCCCTTATGAGCCAGCGGTAGAGCCTGCCCTCTTTGAGTTTCGCAAGGGGCACCGATGCCACGGGTTTATCTGTTTTCATATCTGCTATAAGGGGTCTGTCATCTTCTCTGAGTGAAAAGGTGTATCTCTTTGTGCCATCTATGGGCTTCCAATTGAAAAGAAGGTTTCTCCCTTTTTTTGTTATGGTCATGCCGTCTATCCTTTCGACCTTTCTGCCTGCCATGAAGGCAAGGCTCGATGGGACGGCGGTATAGGTTATCTGCTGGGAGGATGGTATGGTTACCACTGTTACCCTTTCTTTAAAGCCCATCCATATAAGGAGTGCCACCGCAACGGTTGCAATAGCATAGCCCGGTAGCGGCGGAAGTGCAGAGACCATGGCAGTAAACCACTCGTAAATGCTCCCAAGCAGAGAGGGCTTTTCTTCACCTGCGGTGGTATGGGGCTTGCCTTCTACGGTAAGGCTTCTGTATGCCATCTCTCTCCATTCCTGCGGGGTGGTAAGGGGATGAGTTTCTGGCACCGGGTTTTTATGGTAGAAGGCAAGCCTTTCTGTGCAGTGGTTACAGTCCTCTGTGTGTTCTTTTATTGTCTTTGCTTCATCGGGTTCGAGCTCGTCTTTTATAAAGGCAAGGAGTTGCCATTCCTCAGGGCAGTCCTTACCGGGTTCTGCGGGGGGTAGAAGGTCTTTGATGTTTTCTTCTGTGGACTTAATGGCGGTAAAAAGCCTCCAGCACCTGTCGCATATGGCCATGTGGCTTTCAAGCTCTGTGGCTTCTCTACCACCTATCATGCCCTCTGTGTAAGAGAGGAGTTTTTCAAGCTTTATGTGTTCCATATCGTCCCATCTTTTTGTTGTGTATTTGACGGACAGGTTTTCTGAGATTTGAAGGTTTGTACAGTAATCTTTGAAAATTCTAGCTGAGGTGTAAATCTAAGAACGATATAACGATATTATTATAAGCTCACAGAGAGCGTCTCTACTTAAATAATTCTTTCAGAGGGTATATCCTGCTGAAATCTTTTTAAGCCTTACGGCCTTATAAAGGAGAATGCCCATTCTCTTTATCATTATCAGTATTACTATTTTATCCTCTGCTTCTTTAAGTGCCCTACGCAAATCCTTCACATTCCTTATGGGTTTTCTATCAAACTCCAATATAATATCTCCCCGTTTTATACCCGCCTTGTCCGCAGGGCCTCCTGGCATGACAGAGGATACAAGCGCACCCCGTGACTCCTTGAGTCCCATCGCGCTGGCTATGTCAGGGGTTATCTGCTGTATGGCAACACCTATCGGGCCTATTATTACCATACTATTTTCCTTAGAACCTGCCCGAAGCTCCCATTCAAACTCTGTATGTAAGCCACGGGGAAAGTCCTGAAGCACATTCCAGTAGATGCGCTTGCCCTTACCAATCTTCACCCTGCCATAATCCCCTTCAAGGTGGAGGTCTTTTTCGGTATACCTTTTACCATCTATGGTGAGGGTGAGGAATACATCGGTCTCCTTCTCTGTGCCCTCTATGTCGAACTCGAAGAGAACGCGGCTGCCCTCCTGCCTTACACTATCGTTTACGACCCTTGCAGAACGGGCATCCACAGAAAGAATGGAGACAAAAAGAACAACCCATAACAGTAAAACCATTACCTTTTTCATATACCCACCTCTCATCTATATCTGCCTCCCCATCTTTCTCAATACTCCACGAATATCTTGCCACGGTATTGCCCCTCTATGGTGGGGATCTGGTCCACACCGTGGAGCCTGCGTGCATAGTAGGGAACGCCCTCTGTCTTGTCAGAGATAAAGCGGTAGAGCTCATCAAAGGTAAGTCTGCCGTCTTTATCGAAGTCTGCATTCCTGTTGTGTATAGCCTTGAGGAAGAAGTAGGTGAACATGCCGTGGCGTTTCTCGTTATACCATGTGGATACCTGTCTTCCGCGGGAGCTTGATATGACAACACCGTTTTTCATGGAGAGTATGGGGTTTTCCACCTCAAGCACTATGGGCGATATGTTCTCGAATATATTTGCACCCGAAAAACAGGCATCGAGCACCACGGTAAGGCTTTTTGCAGGTATCCTGGAAAGATTCCTGTAGAAGACATCCAGCGGATAGCCACCAAGCTCTATATACTGCGGGTCTGCCTCAACGGGAACGAAGTATCCCTTCCTGTCCTTAAGCCCGGGGGCACCGTGGCCAGAGTAGTAGACGAAGACATCGGACTTGCCCTCCTTCACAGCATTGTAGAGCTTGCCACGGTAGTTGTCCTTGTTGCCGAAGTAGAGCTCAAAATCTCCCTTTGTGGCGTTCTCTACAAAGAAGATATTGCCCTCCTTGAAGCCCAGAACCTCCATGAGATACAGCTTTACAGCCCTTGCATCGTTAAGTGCATAGTCAACGGGCTTTGTCTTCTCATAATCCCTGTTTCCTATGACCACAGCTATGGCATCTTTGTTATCCATGCGGGTTCTGGGCAGGTCCTGCTCTATATCAACGCTGAGCCCTGTTGCAATCTTTATCTCATCACGGGGTGTCTCTATGCCTTTGACTACTAACTCCCTTACATTCCTCTGCCGTGCGTTCATCTTAAAACCCAGAGCCTTTGCCACATTGAACCGGGGGCGTGCCTCGCCTATCTTTACTTCAAGGGGTATCTCCTCGCCATTCTTTATGCGTTTGTTGGTGTAGAACATGAACTCCACATCCCTGAACTCACCGGGCCCGAGGTTACCGAGCTCAAAGTGTGTTGTGCCCTCGCCAGCCATGAAGACATTTTTGCCCGCCACTATGTCCACTGTTACACCCTTTGCATTGCCATAGCCTATGTTCTGAACCCTAACGGTTACGGAGACTATCTCCATTGGCTCCACGCGGGAGTTACCGTTCTGGTCATCTATACCTATATCTGCAACTATGAGCTTTGGTGGCTCGAACTCCCTGACCTTGAAGGATATCCTCACAGGATCAGCATCAAAACCATTCGCCTCTGTGACATCTATGGTAAAGGTGATCTCTTCTGTGGGAACATCCTCGCCTGCCTCTATGGGAATATTCACCTTACGGGTTGTGCCAGCAGGAATGGTGCCAAGCTGGAGGGTGTCTTTATAAGTGAGGTCTCTTATATCCTTGTTAGCCCTTATCTTTACCTCCACATCGAAGGCATCACCCCTGCCGGTGTTGGTAACCGTTAGGGTGAGTGTGCCTGTCTCTTCTGCATCGAGGATGTTGTTTCCCGATGGCTCGGAAAACCTGACCTCTACCGAAAGATTAGGCGGAGCAGGTGTTATGCTCACCCTGAAACTGCCCTTTCCTGCCATGGCAGGCAGGGCGGTTAAAAGAATGAACCCCATAAGAACGAGGACTACCCTTTTCATATGAACTACCTCCTGTTACACGGTTTATCTCAAGTCCTTTGCCCCAACCACGAGGCGGAAGCCGATAAATAGTTACCCAATCCTATCACCTCATGTCTTTTGTCATACAAAAATTACTACCCTTATTGAGTTTGAAAACCCGGAGGTTAGTAAAAACCAACATTTTAGAACCTTTGCAGACATGCTATATTCTCACCGTCGTGGAACAAAAAATCTCACATTGTCTATCTTTCCTGTAGAGCGAGCATCAGGAATTTGAAAGTCCTTCCCTATTCTTCTATTCGAAGAACCTATAAGCCCCATATCTGAAGCAAAGGGACCCGCATTAGTAAGAGTGAGTGTGGTTAAAATTACTCCTGTATCACGTTCAGTTATAATGGCCTGAAGGGTGCCTGCTGAATCATCATATGTGATAACAATGTGATACCATGTATCGAGTGCAAACTTAGTAGGGTAGGAATCAACACCTTTTATTCCCTTAAGGCCGTGTGCTGCAAAATAAATAATATTTCCTCTATCTTCTTTCGTGAACCATATCCTTACATAACTATCGCTTTGAGTATCAAGGTCTTTATCGAATATGCCGAAACCCACATCAGATGCGTAATCGTTAGAGGTTATCATAATATCCCATTCTAATTTGAAAGAACCACCATTGTGCCTTACATCATAGTAAGCATAGTAACCACCGTTATTAACATTAACCTGCTTTATGTGGAATGTGCCGTCTGCCTTGTTCCAGTAATAATTGGTGCTATTGTTTGTTACCCAGTGTGGGTTTGTAGAAAAGTCAGTTGAATAGGCTTCTCTGTAGAGAGAATCATTGCCGTAAGATTTGACTTCACGGGTAGATGTTACAGCAGCACCAACCACGAGACGAAAGCCCATAAAGTTGTTACTGTCGGAAGGAGTGTCGTGGGAGCGATAGTAAGAACGCAGAACACTCGGAAAATCGAACCAAGAGCCACCACGATGGACGCGGTCGGAGCCCGAATCAGGACCTCTGGGGTTATCACGGGGACTTCGTTTATAGTAATCTTTATCATACCAGTCCTCAACCCACTCATAGACATTGCCGCTCATGTCGTAAAGACCAAGCCCATTGGGCTTAAAACTCCCAACAGGGGCTGTAAACCTGTAGCCATCGTCCTGATTGCTGGTCTTCCACTTTAAATCACAGCTACTATCGCAGAAGTTGGCATACCTGTAAAGTTCCGCCCTTGAATTGGTCCCTGCCCACTTCTCTCTTTTTCCACCGCTTCTTGCGGCGTATTCCCATTCAGCCTCAGTTGGAAGGCGAAAATCCATGCCCATCTTATCCCTCTTCCACTCTATGAATGCCTGTGCATCGTTCCAGCTAACGCAGACAACTGGGTGCCGGTCTGTTTGCGAGAAACCGGAATTGTTCCAATAAAGGTCTCTACTCTTTTTCCATCCCTTGCCTGTCCAACCCCAGCACTCATCCTTCCTCTCAGCCTCTGTCACATAACCCGTATCCTCCACAAACTCCCTGAACTCGCCAACTGTAACCTCGTATTTGCTTATATAAAAATCATCCACGCATACCTCATGCACGGGCCTTTCATCGGCCCGACCATCTCCCCACAGATCCCCCATCTTAAAACACCCGCCTTTTACGAAGACGAAGTTTTCAGGCACATCGGGGCCTGCCCGAAGCTCCCACTCAAACTCTGTATGCAAACCACGGGGAAAGTCCTGTAGCACATTCCAGTAGATGCGTTTGCCTTTACCCACCTTTACTTTTCCATAATCTCCCTCAAGGTGGAGGTCTTTTTCGGTATACTTTTTACCATCTATGGTTAGGGTAAGGGTTACATCGGTCTCCTTCTCTGTGCCCTCTATGTCGAACTCGAAGACCACACGGTTGCCAACCTGCCTTACAGACTCATTAATAACCTTTGCAGCCTCAACCATAGATGTGGTGAAAATAAGAATGCCTATAAGGATTAAAAATATCCTTCCCATATCTATCACACTCTTGCCATATTTATTCATTTTTTATTTGACGGACACGGTCCAGAAAATTTTAAATTATATTCCCCTTCTTAAATCTCTACTTCCTCCAGT
>JALUQR010000122.1 GCA_027017505.1 bacterium | reverse complement strand
TTGCTGGTCCGCTCAAAATCCCTTGACAAAGAGGGTGAAATTCTTTAAATTAAAATATTCAATCTCTAAAGGAAGGGGTTTTTATACATGATGCAGAAGACCTATTATCCGTCAGAGGGCAGTATTGAGAAAAGGTGGTATCTTGTGAACGCAGAGGGCAAGACCCTGGGCAGACTCGCATCCAGAATTGCAAGTATACTGAGGGGCAAGCACAAGCCCGTGTACACACCTGGCATGGATACAGGGGATTTCGTTGTTGTGATAAATGCAGAGAAGATAAGGGTTACGGGAAAGAAACTCTCTGACAAAGTATATTACAGCCACAGCGGGTATCCAGGCGGGCTTAAGGCCATAACCCTGGGAAAACTGCTTGCGGAAAAGCCCGAGGAGGCCATAAGAAAGGCCGTATGGGGAATGCTTCCCAAGGGTAGACTTGGCAGAAGGATGTTCAAGAAACTCAAGGTATACAGCGGGCCTGTGCATCCACACGGTGCACAGAGACCACAGGAGATTGAGCTATAAAGGAGGCTTGTCATGGCAGAAGAGGGCGTATACTGGGCTGTGGGAAGAAGAAAGACATCTGTTGCAAGGGTGAGGCTTGTTGTGCCAGGCTCAGGAGAGATTGTGGTGAACAAAAAGCCCCTGGAAGAGTACTTCCCCAGGGATACATGGCGTAATGAGGTGAAGTTTCCCCTGAGGATTACCGATAACATAGAGCGTGTGAATGTGTACGCAAATGTGGGTGGAGGTGGATTGAGCGGACAGGCAGGTGCCATACGCCACGGTATAGCAAGGGCTCTGGTGGAGATAAATCCTTCCTGGAGGAAGGTGCTGAAAAAGGAGGGACTCCTTACAAGAGACCCGCGCATGAAGGAGAGGAAAAAGTACGGCCAGCGGGGTGCAAGGGCAAGGTTCCAGTACTCAAAGAGGTAATATCGTTGTACACACAAAAACAGTGGTCTATAATGCAGGGGAAGGCTTGAAAGGGCTTTCCCCTTTTTGGTTTTTAAAAACAGGAGAGAGGGGTCATGCCTGATGTTGCAATACTCGGTGCAACAGGTTACACAGGGGCAGAGCTTTTAAGGATACTCTCACAGCACAGGCATGTGAGGGTGGTCTATGCGGGCTCCAGGCAGTACAGTGGCATGAGGGTGGAAGAGGTCTTTCCATTTCTCAGGGGGGCTTACAGCGGGCTTGTCTTCGGAGATGATGAGCCCTCGGACATAGACGCAGAGCTATTTTTCTGCGCACTGCCCCACGGGGTGTCCATGGAGGTGGTCTCCCTGCTTGTAAAAAGGGGCAGGAGGGTGATAGACCTGAGCGCAGACTTCAGACTCAAAGACCCTGCTGTATACGAAAAATGGTACAGAGAGCACACAGCCCCGGAGCTACTTGACAGTGCGGTATACGGACTGCCCGAGTTCTACAGGGAAGATATAAAAGATGCAAGACTTGTTGCCAACCCGGGGTGTTATCCCACAGGAGCACTGCTACCGCTTCTTCCGCTCCTTAAAGAGGGGCTTTTGGAGCCAGAGGGTATAATAATAGATGCAAAGAGCGGTGTGTCAGGGGCAGGCAGAAAGGCCACACTGGAGACCCAGTTTGTTGAGCTTGCAGAGGGTTTTCATCCCTACAGGGTGTTAGGCCACCGCCACACACCAGAGATAGAGCAGGTGCTGGGTGAGCTCTGTGGAGGAAAGTTCAGGGTCGCATTTGTGCCCCATCTTCTGCCAGTTGCAAGGGGAATACTTACAACAATATATGCACCGCTTAAAGAGGGGGTTTCACCGGAGAGTTTCCAGAGGGTCTACAGAGAATACTACCAGAATGAACCCTTTGTGAGGGTTCTTGAGGGTGGAAGACTGCCCGATATAAAGCATGTGCGTGGTTCAAACTTCTGTGATGTGGGCATAAGGGTTGACCAGGACAGGGGACTTGCGGTTATTGTATCCGCCATAGACAACCTCGTTAAAGGTGCCAGTGGCCAGGCAGTACAGAACATGAACATTATGTATCGCCTTCCAGAGACAGAGGCCCTCGATAGCCCTCCCCTGGGTGTCTGATGGTTGCAACCCCAAGTGGCTTCTGATAGAATCCACACAGGAGGAACATTTGCCTCATGAGGGGTGGTATAAGGCTATTCAGGGTTCTGGGGATTACCATATCCATAGATTATACCTGGTTTATAGTGTTCTTTCTCTTTGCCTGGAGCCTTGCCTACGGATACTTTCCACAGAAGGTGCCTGATCTGGGTGTTACTGCCTATCTTGTGATGGGGGCTGTTGCGTCTCTGTTTCTTTTTATATGTGTGCTCATACACGAGATAGCCCATTCCTATACTGCAAACAGGCTTGGCCTTGATGTAAAGGAGATAACCCTTTTCATATTTGGTGGTGTTGCACAGCTTACAAGAGAGCCCGATACCCCTGGAAAGGAACTCAAGATAGCCATAGCAGGCCCTCTGGCAAGCGGGGGGCTTGCGGTGGGGTTTTATCTTCTGAAGCTA
Organism: bacterium; assembly: GCA_027017505.1. Classification (GTDB taxonomy): domain Bacteria; phylum Desulfobacterota; class GWC2-55-46; order GWC2-55-46; family DRQE01; genus DRQE01. The sequence goes on along the minus strand of JALUQR010000122.1, from coordinate 8,775 downwards.
CTTATAGACGGGATGTACACCGGGGGTGTGGTGCAGGGGGTCTCTGCGGTTGTGGGGTTTCTCTCCACCATAAACATAGTGCTCATAGTGTTCAACATGATACCAGGTTTTCCACTTGACGGTGGAAGGATTATGCGTGCGGTGTGGTGGGCAAAGACAGGCAGTATCAGGGAGGCAACGAGAGTTGCAAGTATAATAGGCAAGGGGTTTGCCTCACTGCTCATAGTGTTTGGCTTTCTGCAGATAATATCAGGGCTTTTCATACAGGGGCTCTGGGCTGTGCTCATAGGGGTGTTTCTACAGCAGGCTGCAGAGGGAAGCTATCGCCAGCTACTGATGAAGATAACCCTTGAGGGCATGAAGGTTTCTGACATTATGACCAGAAATGTGGTAACAGTGCCCGCACACATACCGCTTTCAACGGTTGTGGAGCGGTTTTTCTTCAACTACCACTTTGTAAGCTTCCCGGTGCTCAGGGATGGCAGGCTCGTTGGGCTTCTGACCCTCAACGATGTAAGAAAGGTGGATAAAGAGAGGTGGCACACAACCCTTGTTGAAGAGGCCATGGAGAGGATAAGCCCCGACAGGGTGCTACATCCAGAAGACAGCGTGCTTCACGCACTCACGAAGATGATAGAAGACGGGGTTGGAAGATACCCCGTGGTTGACCAGAATGGAGAGCTTGTGGGGATACTTTCAAGAAGGGACATAATGAAGACCATGGAGTTCAAGGCAGAGCTTGCGGGAAGGTAGGCCACGCAATGTCCGTTTAAGTTTGTTGACAGCGGTTTTTAATTCATGTTATGGGGAATTATCGTAATACGCCACAGAGAGCAGGCAGAGCCTGCGGGAAGGATGTATTTATGGGTTTTAAAGGTAAGGTAGTAAGTCCTGCCGAGATACGCACAAGGTTAACTCCCCTCTACGGGGAAGAGGGGCTCAGGCTGGTTCTTCTGTTTGGTTCTCTTGCCAGAGGAAAGACCCACAGGGAGAGCGATATTGACCTTGCCTTTCTCTTTGACAGGGATGTTGATATGGTGGAACTTACTGCGAGGGTTATAGAACTGCTTTCTACAGACGCGGTGGATGTGGTAGAGCTCAGGAAGGCAAGCCCACTGCTTAAGTTTTCCATAGCAAAAGACGCTATTGTTCTGTATGCAAGTAGTCCATCTATTTTCAGTGAGTTCTATGCCCTCTCTTTCAGGATGTTTATGGATGCAAGGAAGTTTTACAAGATACAGCACAGGGCTATAAGAGAGTTTATAGAGGTGGAGGGGAGATGACACCGCTTGATAGAGCCATCATAGAGAGAAAACTCGGTGTGATGGTGGAAAGCTTAAAGGCACTTGAACCTGCAGAAAGGATGACCCTTGAGGAATACGAGACCAATCTCTATATGAGAAAGGCTACAGAAAGACTTCTACAGGAACTCATAGAAAGTGCTATAGATATTAACATCCACATTGTCGTAAATATAAAGGGCACTGCCCCTGATGATTCCTACAGAAGCTTTATAATGCTTGGTGAGCTCGGGGTAATTCCTGCAGAACTTTCAAAAAAGCTTGCTCCATCTGCAGGGCTACGCAATATCATTGTTCATGAATACGATACCATTGATAACAGTCTCATTCTTTCTGCTGTAAAAAAGGCGAGAACCCTTTATAGAGACTATATAAGGGCTATAGAGGAGTATATTGGGGAGGTAGAATAAAGTTGTGGTCAGGGTAAGGTTTGAATCAGGGCAGGCTCTTTAAGAGCCTGCCCTGATTTTTTGTAAGGAGGTAAGAAGATGAAAAGATTACCTCCTTTTTGCCCTTAGGGCATGGCTACTGGGTTTTAGCCACCTGTAAGGTATCTAACCCCTATGGATGGTCCGTGGAAGCCGAGGTTTTTGTCCACCGATACTGCCCTTCCCTCGTGCATATCATCGACGAACTCCTGCAGTTTACCCGCATTCATAAGCCACAAATGTTGTATCCTGCAAAGAGCACGAGGTTGTCTCTAAGGCTGTAGTTCAGCCGTAGTGCCAGATCCAGCATGGGTATTATGGTATCTCTATTCCACTTAAATACCCAGCAGTCCAAAAAGGTTGAGCACGCACCTGAGGGCTCTATCTCTATGAATTTATACTTCCCTTCTGTGGAGACATACAGGAGGGATAGCCACATATCAAAGTCCAGAGAGACTCTGTCTGTAAGGGACCACAGCCCGCCTATACCGCCTGTAAGCCCAAAGGCAGAGGTTGAAAGGTTGTATACATCCTTGAAGTCCCGCAATGTGGGGTCTGTGTAGTCCATCAGCACATCCAGATCGTGCTCAATCTTTAACATATCTAAAGCCCAGCCTGTAGTTCGCACTGAGTGAGACTGGCTAAGGGGCACATCCCTGTAGAAGGAGAGGATGTTGAATTTTATCTCAGACTCTGCCCCTATGGTGCAGTCATAACAATACTCCCACCACATGCTCCAGAAAGAAGTATGGCCTGTGGTTGTGTATATGGACTCAGTGCTATCCACAGTTTTTCATCCTTTTCTGTATCGGAAAAGCCAAGCCAGGATAGCTTCCATCCCTTCTGCCCGAGGGTAAGCCTCCAGGCAGGTGCATAGGGGTGGTCCACCGTGTACATCTTTACTCCCACGGTGTTTGTAAGGCCAGGATGTTTTTTCCTGAAGAAGGGGTTTAAAAAACGAAGGAAAAACCTACTACCCTGCCTCACCTCCTTCTTCAAAAAATACTTATAGGCTGTAGAAATGGGATAAAAATGGCATCTATAATGTTAATAAATGATACTAAATGAATCCGTGTTAAAAGAGTTTGGCAAGAGGGTAAGGGAGCTGAGAAAGGAGATGCGGTTATCCCAGGAAGAGCTTGCAGAGAGGGCAAATCTCCATCACACCTATATAGGTGGGGTAGAGCGGGGCGAGAGGAATCCATCCCTTAAGAGTATAAAGAAGATTGCAGATGCCCTTGGGGTGGAGCTTGAAGCATTATTTATTCCGCCTGCAGGTATAAAAGTTACAAACAGGGAGCTTATAGAGGAGATTAAAAGGATTGTCTCCACGATGGATCCACACGGGCTAAAACTCGTAAAGGCAATCGTGGAGGATATAAAAGAATGGGAGAAAGAAATAGGGCCTTCCTTAAATCTTCTTTCTCCCCTCAAAAACACGGGGCTTACCTTAAAGTCCTTAAGTGGCCTTCCACTATTCAAAAGCAAGCCCACAGGCTGTCTCTAAAATAAGAGAGGGTAAAACCCCTCTTTGGGGGCTTTACCCTCTCCGCTTAAGGCAAGGAGGTAGAAGACGAAAAGATTGTTCGTTAATCCGTGATGTATCTCACCCCCAAGGATGGACCACCGAAGCCAAGGCTCCTGTTTATATCCACAACCCTTCCATCGTTGACATCGTCAACGAACTCCTGCATGTTTCCTGCATTTGCAAGGTACAGCATGTTGTATCCAGCGAAGACATCCAGGTTGTTCATAACTCTGTAGGTGAGCCTGACTGCCAAGTCCACCATGGGTATTATGGTGTCCTTATCCCAGTCCCAGGTAAAGCAGTTACCTGTTGAGGGACATGCCCCTGTTGAGGGGTCTATCCAGATACTCTGGTACTTTCCGTCTGTTGAGCCGTAAAGGAGGGACAGCCCCATGTCAAATCCCAGGTCCAGCGAGTTGCTTATCTGCCACAGGCCGTTTAACCCTGCGTAAAGTCCAAAGGCAGAGGTGTCAAGGCTGTATGCATCCAGGTAGTCCCAGGATGTTGGGTCTGTCCAGTCCAGCAGTGTATCCACATCGTGCTCTATGCTCACATACCTCAAACCAGCCCTGTAGTTTGCACTGAAGGGACCACCCTGGGTGAGCGGAGTCTCCTTGTAGAACGAGAACATACTGAAGTCTATCTCGGAATCTGCACTTACGGTACATTCATCACACGCCCAAGGCGCGAACCCAGGAAGCCCCGTGGAGAGATGTATGTCGTTGGCCGGATCGGTACTTGTTACGCTGTCCTTCTCGGAGTCGGAGAAGCTTAAGTAGGAAAGATTCCATCCCCGATGCCCCACGGTAAGTCTGTATGCAGGTGCGTAGGGATGATCCACAGTGTGCATTTCAAGTACCTCGTGTGGAACTGAGGTGGGATACCCATGCTCATCTGTCGCATAGGTTGTGTCCATGTTGGTGGGCTCGAGATAGAGCAGTTCAAGCTCTAAATCGAAAGCGTGTGATGGCCTTCCAGAAAAGACCACCATCACGAACACCACAAGAGCTGAAAGAACCACAGATGCTTTCCTCATGTTACACCTCCTTCACGGTTGTTTTTTTCAAAGATGGTTTCAGAAGGTGTCTTTTTCAGGAAATCACCTTCTTTGAAACCACCTCCTTTCAGGCCACATAAAGGTAGAATTTTTATAAAAAATATATGTGCTATTGTCAAGACAAAAAAATAACATACAGGAGCCATAATTCCCTCATGGCCGTGGAAATCCCGACTTTCAGAACCCGGAATGCAGGAAGGCTGTAATTTCTCCATGTTAAAGCACACCTCATATGGTATAATTAAACACTTATGAGTACAAGGGTCTTCAAGATGGTAACCCAGTTTACCCCCCGTGGAGACCAGCCCCGTGCCATAAGGGAGCTGGTGGAGGGTGTAAGAAGGGGGCTAAAGCATCAGGTACTGCTGGGCGTTACCGGCAGTGGCAAGACCTTCACCATGGCAAAGGTCATAGAGGAGCTTGGAAGACCTGCCCTCATCATAGCTCCAAACAAGACCCTTGCAGCACAGCTATTCACAGAGTTTCGAGAGCTCTTCCCTGAAAATGCGGTGGAATACTTCGTCTCCTACTACGACTACTACCAGCCCGAGGCCTATGTGCCACAGACAGACACCTACATAGAAAAAGATGCGTCAATAAACGACGAGATAGACAAACTCCGCCATTCTGCAACTCACTCCATACTTACAAGAAGGGATGTTATAGTGGTTGCAACGGTCTCGTGCATATACGGGATAGGCTCGCCAGATGACTACGCGCAGATACACCTCTATGTGGAAAGGGGCATGGAGACCCCCAGGGATGCCGTACTCAGAAGACTCGTTGAGATGCAGTACCAGAGGGTTGAAAGGGACTTCTGGCGTGGCACCTTCAGGGTAAGGGGAGATACGGTGGAGGTCTTTCCCTCGCACGAGGGAGATAGCGCCATAAGGATAGAATTCTTCGGTGATACCATAGAGGAACTCTCTGAGATAGACCCCTTGAGGGGCAGGCCACGCAGAAGGCTTACAAAGGCTCTAATTCATCCCGCAACGCACTTTATAACCACCAGGGATAACCTTAAAAGGGCAATAGACGCCATAAGGGAGGAACTGAGAGAAAGGCTCCGTGAGCTGAGAGAAGAGGGCAAGGAGCTTTTCGCAAAGAGACTTGAGGAAAGAACCCTCTATGACCTGGAACTGCTTGAGGAGATGGGCTACTGCCCTGGTATAGAAAATTACTCAAGACACCTCTCTGGCAGACTCCCTGGAGAGCCACCATACACACTGCTTGACTACTTTCCAGAGGACTACCTTCTCTTCATAGACGAAAGCCACATAACCGTGCCCCAGCTCGGTGGCATGTACGAGGGAGACCGCTCGAGAAAACAGACCCTCGTTGAGTACGGCTTCAGACTGCCCAGTGCCCTGGACAACAGACCCCTTAAGTTCGAGGAGTTCGAACAGAGGATGGGCCAGGTAATATATGTATCCGCAACACCTGGTGAGTACGAGCTAAAAAAATCAGGCGGAAGGGTGGTGGAACAGATAATAAGACCCACAGGGCTTGTGGACCCCGAGGTTGAGGTAAGACCTGCCAGAACACAGGTGGATGACCTTCTGGGAGAAATCAGAAAAAGGGTGAAAAGAGGGGAAAGGGTGCTCGTTACAACCCTTACAAAACGCATGGCAGAAGACCTCACCCAGTACTACGCTGATATGGGTATAAGGGTGAGATACCTGCATGCAGACATAGACACCCTTGAGAGGGTGGAAATCTTAAGGGACTTAAGACTCGGCAGGTTCGATGTGCTCGTAGGAATAAACCTCTTAAGAGAGGGGCTTGACCTTCCAGAGGTCTCGCTTGTTGCCATACTGGATGCAGACAAGGAGGGCTTTCTGAGGTCAGAACGCTCGCTCATACAGACCTTCGGAAGGGCTGCAAGGAATGTGAACGGCAAGGTAATCCTCTATGCAGACACCATAACAGGCTCCATGAAACGGGCAATAGAGGAGACAGAGAGAAGGCGAAAACTCCAGATGGAGTACAACCGCAGACACGGTATAACACCCACAACCATAAAGAGCAAAATAAAGGACATAATGGAGAGCATCTACGAGGCAGACTACTACACTGTAAAGATTACACGGGAGGAGCCTCAGGAGTACATCGCTTCTGCAGAAATACCAGCAAGGCTTAAACAGCTACGCCAGGAGATGCAGGAGGCTGTAAAAAGGCTTGAGTTCGAGCGTGCAGCAGAGCTCAGGGATAAGATAAAAGAGCTCGAAAAACTTCAGCTACTTTCAGGATGAAAAGAACACGGGTAAAAAATACCTCCTCCATGGATACAGAACATCCCGTGGAACAGCACCCTCGAAAGAAGGTGTGTGTTGTAACCCTTGGGTGTGCAAGAAACCTTGTGGATTCAGAGGTCATGCTGGGCTCCCTTAAGAAGGCAGGCTACAGCCTTACAGCAGAGAGGAAAGACGCAGATATACTCATTGTCAACACCTGCGGGTTCATAGAAGACGCAAAGGAGGAGTCCATAGAGACCATCCTCGAGCTTGCAGAATACAAAAAGAGGGGACGGTGCAGACTGCTCGTTGTTGCAGGCTGTATGAGCCAGCGTTACTCAAAGGAACTTGAAAGGGAGATTCCAGAGGTTGACCTTTTTGTCGGAACGGACTCATTCCACAGGATGGCAGAGCTTATATCCACAGACACAGAGAAGAGCCATGTTGCATCCCCTGATTACATCTACGACCACACAACCCCGAGGATTCTTTCAACCCCGCGGGGACATGCCTATGTGAAAATAGCAGAGGGGTGTGTGAACAGGTGCTCCTACTGCGTGATACCTGATATAAGGGGTCGGCTGAGAAGCAGACCACCTGAATCAATAGTTAAAGAGGTGGAGTTCCTTTCAGAACAGGGGGTAAAGGAGATAAATCTCATTGCACAGGATACCACATCCTACGGGGTGGACAGGGGCTACAGGGTTGAGACCCTGCTCAGAAAACTTACAGGGGTTGAGGGAATCGAATGGATAAGGCTTCTCTATCTTTACCCTGGCAGAATCACCGATGAGCTCATCACCCTTATCGCAGATGAACCAAAGATATGCCCCTATGTGGACATCCCCATCCAGCACATAAACGAAAGAATTCTTAAACTCATGAACCGCCATTACAGAAGGAAAGATGTAATGGAGCTTATAGACAGGCTTCGCAGAGCCATCCCCGGGGTGGTTCTCAGAACCACCCTTATAGTTGGTTTTCCCACAGAGGGCAGGGAGGAGTTTCAGGAGCTTGTCTCCTTTGTGAAGGATGCAGAGTTTGACAGGCTCGGTGTGTTCACCTATTCAAGGGAAGAGGGCACCCCTGCATTCCACATGGAGGGGCAGATACCCGAGGGGCTCAAACAGGAGAGGGCACACATTATAATGGAGCTTCAGAGGGAGATTTCAGCCCGCAGGAACACACACCTCAGGGGTAGAAGGCTCAAGGTGCTCGTGGATGGTGTAACACAGGATGGGCTCTATGTGGCACGCCACAGCGGACAGGCCCCGGAGGTGGACGGCATAACGCTTGTCTCTTCAGAAAGGCCCCTTTCAGCAGGACAGATGCCAGAGGTGGTCATAACCCACACCGATGACTATGACCTCCATGCAGTCGTCGTCAGCCAGGTAAACTACCAAGCATCCTGAGTATTACAAGCTCTGTTTGAGAGTCCTTGAAGACAGGGATGAGCTCTTCGGGGTTGTAGCGTGAGGTGAAAAACCTGGGGTCCTTTGTCGCAAACATGTCTTCCTTCAGGGTGGGCTCCTCTGCATACGGTGGGGTGTAGTGGATGGGTATGAAAAACCCCGGTGCCATCTTCTTTATCCATTCTGCAATCTCAAGGGGTTTTATAACATCTATATTGTCACACACAGACACCATGGCAACATCCACATCTCTGAGTTCTTCTGTCTCCCTTATGGGGCCTGTATCACCTGAGAAGTATATCCTCTGGCCTGAAAGCTCTATCAGGAAGCCACAGCCCTCGCCCCTTATGTGAAAGCCCCTTTCAGTGTAGGCAGGAAGCCCTGTGAGTCTTACCCCCTTGGTCTCCATGGTCTCGCCAATGCGAATGGTCCTTACCTTCTTTATGTCCATAACACAGTAGTTGAGATAACTCTCCCTGAAGGCAACGACCCTTGTCCTTTCTGTTCTTATCCTTTCCACCCCTTCTGGCAGGCAGTGGTCCACATGGTGGTGGGTTATGAGTATGAGGTCTGCGGAAGGGGGATTATCGTCGAAGATTACCGGGTCTGTATACAGGATAAGACCCTCGGGTGTGGTCACCCTTACTGTGGACTGGCCGAGCCATTCGTATCTTACACCATTTAGCTCAAAATGCTCCATTGCCTTAAGGTAACACAAAAGTATCCCTGCGGGCAACCGATGATAAAAATGTTGACAATATTTTCATATAGTGTATATTTTATCATTCTATAATTACACAAAGGGGTTAGGGATA
>JALUQR010000121.1 GCA_027017505.1 bacterium | reverse complement strand
CATGTATGCAGGGGGCACCACACCCGGTATGGCTGTAAGCCTTTTACCCCGCCTTTTTATGTCAGGCACAGCCCTGAGAAGTTGCCATGTGTATGGATGCATGGGGTTTTTAAAGAGTAGCCTTGCAGGGGCTGACTCCACTATCTTTCCACCGTACATGACCGCCACACGCTCTGCATTCCTGTAGACAAGCGCAAGGTTGTGGGTTATAAGAAGCACCGAGGTGTTGAACTCCTCCTGAAGCTCCTTAAGAAGCCTTAAGATTTCCTCCTGCACGGTTACATCAAGGGCTGTTGTGGGCTCATCTGCTATGAGAAGGTCTGGCCTTAGGGCTATGGCAATGGCTATCATAACACGCTGGCGCATACCGCCTGAAAGCCTGTGGGGATATTCGTTAAAGAGGGCCTCTGGCCTGGGTAGCCTTACTCTACGCAGAAGCTCCACTGCCATATCCCTTGCCTCTTTTCTGGATACATCCCTGTGGGCAAGGATGGTCTCCACAATCTGCTCGCCTATGGTGAAGACAGGGTTCAGAGATGTCATGGGCTCCTGAAAGACCATGGACACCCTGTCTCCCCGAAGGGTGCGTTTTTCATACTCGGTAAGCCTTAGTACATCCCTGCCAGAGAGTACAATACTGCCTGACCTTATGGTTGCACCCTCTGGAAGAAGCTGTATCACAGAGAGTGCGGTAAGGGTCTTTCCACAGCCCGACTCACCCACAAGTGCAAACATCTCTCCTCTCTCCACATGAAAGCTCACCCCATCCACAGCCCTTGCAACCCCGTGAGGGGTGTGAAAGTACACCCTTAAGTCCTTTACCTCAAGTACCCTCTGCATCCTTACACCCTGTGGTGAATCTTAAGTCTCGGGTCCAGTGCATCCCTTACCGCATCGCCCACTATGTTTGCAGGAAGCACGAGACCGAACATAAAGATAAACGCTCCAAAGAGATTCCACCACACAACAGGCTCCCTTGATAGCTCAAGCCTTGCGGTGTTAATCATATTGCCCCAGCTACCCATCTCAGGGCCAACGCCTATTCCCAGATAGCTCAATATGGCCTCTGCAAGCACAAGCCCCGAGAACTGCAACACAAAGGTTATAAGCACTATGTGCATAACATTTGGCACTATGTGACGCACTATTATGCGCATATTGCCCACTCCAAGTGCCCTTGCGGAGAGCACATAGTCCATCTCCCTGAGTTTAAGTGTCTCACCACGGATGAGCCTGCAGAGGTCAGTCCAGGAGGTTATGCCCATTATCACACAGAGCCAGAAGAGCCTGTCTGTGGGCACGAACACACCCCATACAAGGTACTCATCTGTTATGAGTCCACCCTGATAGCCCTCTGTGCCAAATATGAGCATGAATGCCACAATCAGAAGTACCGCTGGTATGGAGGAAAGGGTTGTGTATATGTACTGTATTATGTCATCTATTATGCCACCGAAGTAACCTGCAAGAACACCGAAAAGGAGTGCAAAGGGTATTATGAGAAGTGTTGTGCCCGTGCCTATTATAACCCCTGTGCGTATGCCCTTTATGGCAAGATAGAGCACATCGTTGCCCACCTTGTCTGTGCCCAGCAGATGTGTTCCTGGATACTTAAGTGGTGGGTAGTCCCTTACCCTTGTGCCATCGGGCAGTTCCATGGTCTCCTTGACATAGAGGTGTGTTGCAAGTGGAGCAGAGAAGGTCTTCTCTGTTCTCTCCCTCAGGGGTGTAAGGGCTCTGTCAAGAAGGCTCAGGGCATGGGGGCTGTAGATGGTACTTCCATCAGGGGTGGTTGCAACGGTGCCATCCTCTTTGATTACAGGGTCACGCCAGCGTATGCTGTCAAGAAGGGCTATAAGTGCGTAAAGAGACAGAATCAGCAGACACACCACAACACCCCTTCTACCCTTTATGTGCGTCCATATGCGCACGGGTATGTCAGCACCCCTTCTTACCGCAAATGCAAACCACACCACCATGAAGAACACCGCATATATTATAAGGTCTGTTGCAAGTATTACGGGCATAACCTGACCCTCTCTTTATTCGAGCCTTACCCTTGGGTCAACAAGGGTGTAGCTTATATCCGTGAGTATGAGCCCCACTATGTAGAGTATGGAGCCCAGATAGACCATTGCCCTGACTATTGCAAAGTCCTGTGCGTTTATGGCATCTATGGTGAAGCTTCCGAGCCCTGGGATTGCAAAGAAGCTCTCCATGATGAGACTGCCGTAGAAGAGAAACGGCAGTGTTACCACCACATTTGTGAGTATCGGTATCATGGCATTCTTGAGGGCGTGCTTGAACAGAACCCTTGCCTCTCCAAGCCCCTTTGCACGGGCTGTGCGTATGTAGTCCTTTGAGAGCTCTTCAAGAAAAACAGTCCTGTAAAACCTCACCCCGGCGCCAAACCCGGTTATAACCCCTATTACAACGGGCAGTATGACGAACTTTATTGCGTTGAGCCCTGTATCGTAGCCCGATATGGGAACAAGCCTTAGAAGCTTTCCAAACAGATACTGCCCGCCTATGATATAGAACAGCGTTGACACAGACATCATTGCAACACACACAACCATGGTGAGTCTGTCCATGTAGGTGCCCCTTACGAATGCAACGAGCATGGCCACCGTAAGGTTCACAAGTATCCCCAGGACGAGCGTGGGAAGCGCTATGTAGAGGCTCGGCCACATGCGCTGTCTTATCTCATGGCCTATGTCTATGTTGTTGCGGTCTGACCTGCCAAAGTCAAACCACAACAGGGGCACGCTTTTCCTGAAGAATATGGTCTCTGTAAGTTTTCTTATTCCCCTCTCCTCGGTATTTATAAAAAGGGGCACATCGTAGCCATGGGCACGCTTCCAGTCCTCTATGAGCTGTGGGGTTACATTCTTCTCACCGAGCATCTTCCTTGCCATGTCATCGGGAGTGTTAACATAGAAGAACAGTAGCGTGGTTATAAGATTAACCCCCACTATTATGGGCACCGCATAGAGAAGCCTTCTTAAGATGTAGGCAATCATCTTATAAGCCCCAGCCTCCTTGAAACCTTTATGATTGCAGGCACTGTCAACACCACAAGGACACCTATAAATGCCACAACGGGCATAACCCTGGGTTTGTTCCACCTGGCCCTTAGCTCTGCCCTCTTTACGGGGTCTATCCTTATGTATTTCATGGTGTTGTTTGCCATGGAATTTGGCTTTAGGTTTTTAACCCAGCTGTGGGCAAGTGTGAACGAGACGGGATGATAGCCCCAGACCCAGGGGGAATCCTCCTGGAGGATGCGAATCATACGCTTTATAACCTCAAGCCTTTCGGGACTGTTCTCCATATTCTCCATTATGTGGAACAGGCGGTCAAACTCTGGGTTCTCGTAATTTGACGCGTTTTCTCCGTGGTACTTTACCTTGCTGTTTGAGCCTGCAAGAAGGAAGAAGAAGTTTTCAGGGTCAGGGTAATCTGCGTTCCAGCCCCAGCTGAAGAATTGAAAGTTGCCCTTTAACATCTTTTCCTGAAAGCGGTTGTAATCGGTGGTGCGGTTTTCAAGCTGTATGCCCAGAAGTGCGAACTTCTTTATGAACCAGTTTATAACGGGCTTTGCAGACACCCCTGTCCATGCGTTATCGAAGGTTATAATAAGGGGTCTGCCTGTCTCGTCCCTTCCGTCAGGGTAGCCTGCCTCCTGCATGAGCCTGCGTGCATATTCTATGCTTTTTCTTACGGGTCTGTTTCTTTTTTCATCCCAGTCATAGACGAATGGGTTTATGCCCTCTTTACCCTCCATGTAGCCGAATA
>JALUQR010000120.1 GCA_027017505.1 bacterium | reverse complement strand
TAAAAGAGCTTGCAAAATACCTCGTGGATGAGGTGCAGGAGGTCTACAGGCTTCAGGGTGTCAAGATAAACGACAAGCACATAGAGGTCATAGTAAGACAGATGCTCAAACGCGTTAAGATAACAGACCCTGGAGACACAAGATTCCTTCTGGATGAACAGGTGGAAAGACACATATTCGAGGAGGAAAACGAGCGCGTTCTGGCAGAGGGCAAGAGACCTGCGGTTGCAGAGCCCCTGCTTCAGGGCATAACAAAGGCATCCCTTTCAACAGAGAGCTTTATATCCGCTGCGAGCTTCCAGGAGACCACAAAGGTGTTGACCGGAGCAGCCGTTGAGGGCAAAATAGATTACCTCAGAGGACTTAAAGAGAATGTGATAATGGGACGCCTGATACCCGCAGGCAGTGGGTTCGCAAGATACAAGGGACTTAAGGCAAGGGTGCTGACAGAGGAAGAACCAGAAAAGACGGTAACCACAGAAACAGAAGGTGAAAAGACAGAGGAATTCAACCAGGAGTCCCAACTAACCACTTGACAGGGTGGTGATTAATTGTTAAATTATTGTAATTTGAATCTGTAAGTAAGAGGACACTATGCCGACTATAAACCAGCTTGTAAGAAAAGGTAGAAAGAAGGTCAAAAAGGGTACCGCATCACCTGCACTTGACGGGTGTCCGCAGAAAAGGGGTGTGTGTGTGAGGGTTTACACCACCACACCCAAAAAGCCCAACTCTGCCCTTCGCAAGGTTGCAAGGGTAAGGCTTACCAACGGTATGGAGGTTACAGCCTACATACCTGGTATAGGGCACAATCTGCAGGAACATTCGGTAGTTCTCATAAGAGGGGGCAGAGTTAAAGACCTTCCTGGTGTGAGATACCACATCATAAGGGGCACACTCGATACAGTCGGCGTAGAGGACAGAAAACAGGCTCGTTCGAAATACGGAACGAGAAGACTAAAATAAATCAGGAACCACTGACCGTAAAGAGTTAACCTGCGGTTTATGGTTCCTGATTTTTATGGAGGAGAGCTTGCTATGGCTCGAAGAGGTAGGGCACCAAAAAGAGAGATACCACCAGACCCTGTCTACAACGATGTGATAGTGGCAAAGACCATAAACAAGATTATGCGTGACGGAAAGAAGAGTATTGCAGAAAAGATACTCTACGGTGCTTTCGAAAGAATAAAGGAGAAGACAGGGAATGACCCGCTGAAGGTCTTCAGAAAGGCTGTGGAGAATGTAAAACCACAGCTTGAGGTTAAATCCAGAAGGGTTGGTGGAGCAACATACCAGGTGCCGGTGGAGGTAAGACCAGAAAGACAGATTTCCCTGGCACTTAAGTGGCTCGTTGAATACGCAAGACAGCGCAGTGAGAGAACCATGATAGAAAAATTCGCAGCAGAACTTATGGACGCAGCAGCAGGCAGAGGTGGCGCAGTAAAGAAGAAGGAGGACACACACCGTATGGCAGAGGCAAACAAGGCATTTGCACATTACAGGTGGTAATTCATTAAAAGTGAAGGGAAGATAAATTGGGTTCACCAGGAGTTTTAAAACAGGAGAAAGAACTCAGGGAGGTTAAAGGGGTAAAAGTGTCAAGGACTATACCCATAGAGAGACAGAGAAACATAGGCATAATGGCGCACATAGATGCGGGTAAAACCACCACCACCGAGCGTATACTCTACTATACCGGGGTTACCTACAAGATAGGCGAGGTGCACGAGGGAACCGCTGTTATGGACTGGATGGCACAGGAGAAGGAAAGGGGTATAACCATAACCTCGGCTGCGACCACATGTTTCTGGAGGGACCACAGGATAAACATAATAGACACCCCGGGGCATGTGGACTTCACCATAGAGGTGGAAAGGTCTCTAAGGGTGCTCGATGGTGCCATAGCTGTGTTCTGCAGTGTTGGTGGTGTGGAGCCCCAGAGTGAGACCGTATGGCGTCAGGCGGACAAATACAGGGTGCCAAGGATTGCATTTATAAACAAGATGGACAGGGTGGGTGCGGACTTCTTCGGTGTGGTAAAGATGATGGAGGAAAGACTCCATACAAGGCCCGTAATCATGCAGATTCCAGTGGGCAGGGAGGACTCCTTCGTGGGTGTGGTGGACCTGGTTGCAGAACAGGCAATAATATGGGATGAGTCCACACTCGGGGCAAAGTACAGATACACGGACATACCCGAGGATATGAAGGAAATTACCGCAGAGTACAGGGAAAAACTCATAGAGTGTGCAAGTGACTTTGACGAAGGACTTATGGAAAAATACATAGAGGGTAAGCCCATAACAAAGGAAGAGCTCATAGGGGCTATAAGAAAGGGTACACTTTCACTTTCCGTAACACCTGTTTTCTGCGGGGCAGCATTCAAGAACAAGGGCATACAGCCACTGCTCGATGCGGTGGTGGATTATCTGCCATCTCCAGTGGATATACCACCTGTAAGGGGTGTGAACCCGAAGACAGGCCAGGAGGAGACAAGACAGGCCAGTGACGATGCCCCCTACTCCGCACTGGCTTTCAAGATAATGACAGACCCGTTTGTGGGTCAGCTAACATTCTTCCGTGTGTATTCTGGCTCGCTCAAGGCGGGCTCCTATGTGTATAACTCCACAAAGGGTCAGCGCGAGAGAATAGGCAGGCTTGTTCGCATGCACGCAAACAAGAGAGAAGAGGTAAAAGAGGTGTTCGCAGGAGATATTGCCGCAGCGGTGGGACTGAAATACACAACCACAGGAGATACCATATGCGACCCTGACCATCCAATACTGCTTGAGTCTCTCGACATACCAGAACCCGTTATGAGTATTGCCATAGAGCCAAAGACAAAGGCAGACCAGGAAAAACTGGGTGTATCCCTACAGAAGCTTGCCATAGAAGACCCATCCTTCAGGGTAAAAACCGATGAGGAGACAGGACAGACCATAATATCAGGGATGGGTGAGCTACATCTTGAGATAATAGTGGACAGACTCCTTCGTGAATTCAAGGTTGAGGCAAATGTGGGTAAACCACAGGTTGCATACAAGGAGACCATCACAGCCCGTGCAAAGGCAGAGGGTAAATACATAAGACAGACAGGCGGAAGAGGCCAGTACGGACATGTGTGGCTCGAGGTGGAGCCTGCTGAAAGGGGCAAGGGATTTGAGTTTGTAAACAAGATAGTGGGTGGAGTCATACCCAAGGAATACATACCAGCGGTTGAGGCAGGTGTGAAGGAGGCCATGGAAAGCGGTATACTTGCGGGCTACCCTGTGGTGGATGTTAAGGTTACACTCTTTGATGGCTCCTACCATGAGGTGGACTCCTCAGAGATGGCATTCAAGATAGCTGCGTCCATGGGCTTCAAGGACGCATGCAGAAAGGCGGGCATGGTACTGCTCGAACCAATAATGGATGTTGAGGTGGTTGTGCCAGAGCAGTTCATGGGAGATGTGATGGGAGACCTTAACTCCAGAAGAGGCAAGATTCAGGGAATGGAGGTCAGGGGAAATCTGCAGGTTGTATCCGCAAAGGTGCCCCTGGCAAGTATGTTCGGATACTCAACGGTTCTGCGCAGTCTCACACAGGGAAGGGCTTCATTTACAATGCAGTTCTCACACTACGAGGAGGTGCCCGCATCAGTTGCAGAGAGTATTTATGCAACCGCAAAGAGTAAATAAAACTTTCTGGAGGGTAGTGATATGAGCAAGGCAAGATTTGAGAGGACGAAGCCTCATATTAATGTTGGCACCATAGGTCATGTTGATCACGGCAAGACCACTTTGACTGCTGCTATAACGAGGG
>JALUQR010000119.1 GCA_027017505.1 bacterium | reverse complement strand
GTTCCTGAGGAAAATCATCCGCATGGGGCATCTGTCTGTCTTAGAGCATGCCAGCTTCACCTTCGGCATAGAGGGTATATCACGGGCAACATCCCACCAGCTTGTGCGCCACAGGATTGCGTCCTATTCACAGCAGAGCCAGCGATATGTGCGCTCGAAGGATGAATATGTGGTACCACCATCCATAGAGAAGAATAAGGCCATCTGTGAAAGGTTCAGGGATGTGGTGGAGGGTCTCTACAGGTTCTATCAGGAGATGGTTGATGCTGGCATACCAAAGGAGGATGCACGATATGTGCTTCCCAATGCGTCAACCACAAAGATTATGGTTACCATGAACGCAAGGGAGCTACTGCACTTTTTCAGGCTTCGCTGTTGCGAGCGTGCCCAGTGGGAGATAAGGGAGATGGCAACCCGTATGCTCAAACTCGTAAAGGATGTGGCCCCTGTTATATTCGAGGATGCAGGCCCATCGTGTGTGGCAGGCCAGTGCAGTGAGGGCGAGATGACCTGCGGTAGACCCCTTGAGATAAGGGAAAAATTCAAAAAACTTTAACGGGGTAAGACATGCTACTCGATAAACTAAAAGAGGTTGAAAACAAATACATGGAGCTGTCAAAGCTTCTGGGAGACCCCAAACTCATGGAAGACCAGGCACGCTACCAGAAGTATGCGCGCGAGTACGCCTCGCTTGAGGAGATAGTGTCTGCCTACAGGGAGCTTAAAAAGGTGGAAGAGGAGATAGGAGAGAACAGAAGACTGCTCGGGGAAAGGGACGAAGAACTCAGGACCCTTGCAAAGGAAGAGCTCTCTGTGCTTGAGAAGAAGAGAGAGGAACTCACAGAGAGGCTTAAGCTTATGCTTCTGCCAAAGGATCCGAACGATGAACGCAACATAATACTTGAAATCAGGGCAGGTGCAGGTGGAGATGAGAGTGCCATATTTGCCTCCGAGCTTTTCAGGATGTACACCCGCTATGCAGAAAAGAGGGGCTGGAAGGTGGAGATTCTCAGTGCCAATCCCACGGGGCTTGATGGATACAAAGAGGTCATAGCCATGATAAAGGGCAGGGGCGCATATTCAAGGTTCAAGTACGAAAGCGGGGTGCACAGGGTTCAGAGAGTGCCAGAGACAGAAAGCGCAGGCAGGATACACACATCCACGGTTACGGTTGCCATACTGCCCGAGGCAGAGGATGTTGAGGTGGATATAAAGGACGATGAGATTCGCATAGACACCTATCGGGCAAGCGGGCACGGCGGGCAGAATGTGAACAAGGTTGAGACAGCTGTAAGGATTACCCATCTGCCCACGGGCATGGTTGTTACATGTCAGGACGAAAAAAGCCAGTACAAAAACCGCGAGAAGGCCATGAAGATACTTAAAAGCAGGCTCTATGACATGAAGCTCAGGGAACAGCAGGCCAGAATAGCCTCTGAAAGACGCCAGCAGGTGGGAACAGGCGAGAGGTCTGAGAAGATAAGAACCTACAACTTTCCACAGAACAGGGTTACAGACCACCGTATAGGGCTTACCCTTTACAAGCTGGCTGAAATACTCGACGGTGAGCTCGACGAACTCACAGATGCCCTCATAACACACTACCAGACAGAAGAACTTAAAAGGATGGGCATGGATGGATAAACTCGTAATAGAGGGTGGAAGAAGGCTTATAGGAGAGGTAGAGGTAAGTGGCTCGAAGAACTCTGCACTGCCAGTGATGGCTGCAACCCTCCTTGCAGAGGGTGTGCACAGGGTGGGCAATGTGCCCCGATTGAAGGATGTGGAGACCTTCTCAGCCCTTCTTGCCACACTTGGCTGTACGGTGGATAGGGCCGAGGATGGCTCCGTCGTTATAGACTCCACGGAGATAAAGGAGCCTGTTGCAGGCTACGAGCTGGTAAAGACCATGCGTGCAAGCATACTTGTGCTTGGCCCGCTTACCGCAAGGTGCGGAAGGGCAAGTGTGAGTCTTCCAGGTGGATGTGCCATAGGGGCAAGGCCCGTGAACCTGCACCTTAAGGGGCTTGAGCTCATGGGTGCAGAGGTGAACATAGAACACGGCTACATAGATGTGAGGGCACCTAAACTCAGGGGTGCACACATATACCTTGATTACCCCACGGTTACGGGCACTGAAAACATAATGCTTGCAGCAACTCTTGCACAGGGCGAGACCCTCATAGAGAACGCAGCACTTGAGCCCGAGGTGGCAGAGCTTGCAAGGGCACTTAAGAAGATGGGCGCAAGGATAGAGGGCGAGGGCACGGATAAGATAAGAATAAAAGGTGTTGACAGGTTGAGCCCGCTTGAATACACCGTCATGCCAGACAGAATAGAGGCAGGCACACTCATGGTTGGTGCTGCAATGACAAGGGGCAATGTGCTCATAAAGAACTGTCCCTATGAGTACATGGACTCCGTGGTAACCAAACTCAGAGAGGCTGGCACAGAAATCAGCAAAGAGGACGGAGGCATAAGGGTTGTGGGCTCATATCCCATAAGGAGTGTGGATATAAAGACCTATCCCTATCCTGGCTTTCCCACCGACATGCAGGCACAGATGATGGCCATGATGTGCATGTCCACGGGGTTGAGCGTTATAACAGAAACTGTGTTTGAAAACAGGTTCATGCATGTGGCCGAACTCAGGCGCATGGGAGCAGA
The DNA here is from genome assembly GCA_027017505.1 of bacterium. Taxonomy (GTDB): domain Bacteria; phylum Desulfobacterota; class GWC2-55-46; order GWC2-55-46; family DRQE01; genus DRQE01. The sequence goes on along the minus strand of JALUQR010000119.1, from coordinate 1,153 downwards.
CATAATGGTTGATGGCAGATACGCCATAGTAAAGGGCAAACAGAGGCTCAGCGGAGCACCTGTTATGGCAACAGACTTAAGGGCATCTGCCTCGCTTGTGCTGGCAGGGCTCGTTGCAGATGGCACAACCGTGGTCTCAAGGATATATCACCTTGACCGTGGCTACGAAAGGCTTGAGGAAAAACTCAAACGCCTGGGTGCAGAGATAAAGAGGGTAAGGGAATGAAAAAGGAGTATCTTAGCATAGCCCTTCCAAAGGGCAGAATCCTGCAGGATGCAGTAGAGCTTTTCTCAAAGGCAGGTATAGATATAAGACACATACTGGAAGACCCGAGAAGACTCGTCTTAGAGGTGCCCGAAGAGAACATAAGGTTTATGCTCATAAGGGCACAGGATGTGCCAGTCTATGTTGAATACGGTGCGGTTGACATGGGCATTGCGGGAAAGGATGTACTCTACGAGCAGGGTAGAGATGTGTATGAGCCCCTTGACCTCGGTATCGGCAGATGCAGGATGGTTGTTGCAGAGCCAGAGGAACTGAGCAGACAGGATAACCCATCGGGATGGACGCACTTAAGGATTGCCACCAAGTATCCAAACATAACCACAAGATACTTCCTTGAAAGGGGCATAGAGGTGGAGATAATAAAGCTCTATGGTTCAATAGAGCTTGCCCCGCTTTTTGGCCTCTCAGAAAGGATTGTTGACTTGGTGCAGACAGGCGAGACACTGCGGAAAAACCGCCTCGTTGAGGTTGAAACCATAATGGATGTTACCGCAAAGCTTATCTGCAACAGGGCAAGCCTTAAGATGAGGCCATCTGCGGTAAGGGGCATCATAGAGAGATTGAAAGAAGTGGTTGAAGGATGAGACTTGTAAGAACACATGATAGGGGTTTTGACAGGGTGCTCGATGAGCTCCTCTCAAGGGGGCTTACCATAGAGAAAGAGGTGGAGGAAAGGGTTGACACCATCCTGAGGGATGTAAAACACAGGGGTGACAGGGCACTGATTGAATACACTCGCAGGTTTGATGGCGTCAACATAAGGGGAAGGATTGAGGTCAGAAAGAGGGAGTTCAACGAGGCATTCAGGGCTCTCTCAAAAGAGGATGTAAAGACCATAGAGAAGACCGCAGAGAGGGTCCATGAGTT
>JALUQR010000118.1:17980-28031 GCA_027017505.1 bacterium | reverse complement strand
GTATCTCACCCTTCTTGCAGAAGACCTGACAGGAAGGGTGCAGACACACATACTTTATTCTCAGTGTCTTTTCTGTTCCTACCTTCACCGTATCATCTCCTTTTTTTAAGATCTTCTGTTATCTGTTATATCATACCATAATTTTATCAAAACGGGGTTTAAAGTTCAATCTGTTTTATTCCTCTTTTCTGTGTGGTCTGTGCACCTTTATTACCTGTGGGTCCACCTCCACGCCCTTACAGCCGAGAAGATCAAGGCAGTCCACCACTGCGGGGAATACAGCTGGCAGGCAGTCCTCTATGGCAGAGGGCTTGCCAGGTAGATTCACCACCAGGGTTCTGTTGTTGTATATGCCAGCGGTCTGGCGTGAGAGTATTGCGGTGGGCACCTTTCTGTAGGATATTGCCCTCATGAGCTCACCGAACCCTGGCAGTATCTTCTGACACACCCTTGCGGTTGCATCTGGTGTTATGTCCCTTGGTGCAGGGCCTGTGCCTCCTGTGGTTATGATGAGCTGACAGCCCTCTGTGTCTGCAAGACCGCGGAGGGTGGATTCCACTGTGTCCACATCGTCTGGCACCACCTTTCTTACAGCCTTCCAGCCACTTTTGAGGAATCTTCCAAGAAGGGCCTCTATCTTTGGCCCGCCAAGGTCTTCGTATTCTCCACGGGATGCCCTGTCAGATACGGTTACTATGCCTATCTTGAGGGTATTCTCCATTGTTTCCCTCCTTTCCCCACTATGCGTCACTTACAGGGGGTCTTTCCTGAAAGCTCTGAACCCCTATGAGCTGGCAGACCGCGGTATCACCCTCCTCAAGAATGGTGCACTCTTCAGGAACTATGAGCAGACCATCTGCTCCCACCACATTCATGAGTATTCCACTGCCCTGTCTGCCCGTAAGCCTTGCCACCGTGGTGTCCGCTGTATTTTCGAGCCTTACGCGCATGAAGTTGGTTCTGCCCCTTTTGTCCTTTATGACACCACCCACCGTAACCCTTATTGCCCTTCTGAACAGTCTTTTTGCACCGAGCATCTTTCTTATGGCAGGCACCACGAACACCTCGAAACACACAAGTGCGGATACGGGGTTTCCTGGCAGGGCAAAAAGTGGTATGCCACTTTCTGACACGCCAAATGCAAACGGATGCCCTGGCCTTATGGCAACTCGCCAGAACTTCATATCTATGCCGAGCTCCTTTATGGTCTCCCTTACGAAGTCATGGTGCCCCACAGACACCCCGCCTGATACAACCACCGCATCGTACCTGAGTGCCTCAAGAAGCCTTTTTCTGAGTTCCTCTTTTTTATCCCTTGCTATACCCAGCACCTGTGGCAGTGCCCCTGTAAGGGTAAGCTGTGCCATGAGGGTGTAGCTGTTTGCATCAGGTATCTTAAGCGGGTCGAACTCTTCTTCAAGCCCCTCAAGCTCATCTCCTGTGGAAAGCACCGCAACGGATGGCCTTCTGCCAACCCGCACTTTGGACTTTTTTACCATGGCAAGGATACCCACCTCTGCGGGCTTAAGGTCCATGCCTGCGTGTAACACCTGCTCGCCCTCTCTGAGGTTCTCACCCTTTCTTCTTATGTCCGTGCCAGCAGGGGCAGGGGTGAATATCTTAACCACAGTGCCATCGGTATCTGTATCCTCAACCCTCACAACGGTGTCCGCACCCTGTGGCACAGGTGCTCCTGTCATTATACGCACTGCCTGCCCACCCTCAACAGCCCTTTTCGGCATGGAACCTGCCTTTATGTCATCCACTATGGTAAGCACCGCAGGGTTCTCCCTCGATGCGGTCCCTATGTCCTCACTCCTTACCGCATAGCCATCCATGGCAGATACATCATAGGGTGGATGATCCCTGTTGGAATACACATCCTCTGCAAGAACCCTTCCTGTGGAATCAAATATGGAGACCTCCTCACTGCCACAGGGCTCTATGTGCTCCAGTATAACCTTGATGGCCTCTGAGACAGTCTTCATCACATACCCTCCCTTAAGATTTTTTCAACCACCACCATATCCCCAACGGTATCTATGTCTATGAATGTGGTGAGTTCAGGGTCAATTTCTGAAAGCTCTTTTTCCCTTATGTAACATATATTTATCCTGTAAGAGTTAAGAAAGTTTTTGAGGTTTCTTCCTCCATCTTTTATGTATCTTTTCATGGGTTCAAGCAGTGCGTTTTTGTTGTAGAATGCGCAGAGGGTCTGGGGTCTGCCCCTTGCTACAGGTATCACGCAGTGGTTTGAGTTTCTTTTCTCTGCCAGATACAGTATGACCTCTTTTCTTACAAGTGGCATATCGCAGGCTATGGCAAACAGCCAGGTTGTTTTTATGGTTTCAAGTGCGGTGTATATGCCTGCAAGGGGCCCTTTTATGTTCACCCTGTCTGTTATGAAGGGATGATTTACAAGGGTCTCAAGCGGGTGGGGTGTTTTTCTTACTCCGATGAGTGTGGTCTCAAACAGGGGGCTTACTGTTTTGAGCACCCTTTCTGTGAGGGTCTGTTCCATAATGGAGGTGGTGGATTTATCCCTGCCGAATCTCGAGGACTCTCCACCTGCAAGCACCACAGCGGTTGCGTCTTTTATTGTTTCTCCTTTTGGTGTCTTTCCCTTCATGATTACAGTTTGCAGGCTCTTATGGAGAGGTGTTTGAGAAGAAAGGAGACAATCTCTGCCGTATCGTTAAGGTTGAGTACAGGTACCGTCTGGTTCTTGAGTTCCATGTCCGTTGCTATGGCTATAAGTCCCTGGGCAGGCCCCAGCGAGGGTCCTTCAGCAATGCCTGCCCTTACAACCTCTATTTTGTCCACCCCTGTGTGTTTGAATCCCTCTACTATGACTATGTCCATATCCTCCATATACAGGGAGGCTATCTTCTCTGGTTCTGGCTGTTCGGGGGTGTCCATTACGAGCTGAAGTGAGCCTGGCCCTGCAAATGCACTCTTTTTTGCACCTGCCTGTTTGTGTCTCCAGCTGTCCTTGCCAGGCATGTCCATCGGATGGGGATGACAGCTGTGCTTTATGGTTCCCACCTTAAGCCCGCGCTCATTCAGGCTGGCAACGAGTTTTTCAACAAGTGTGGTCTTTCCAGCCCCGCTGTTTCCAACTATGGCAACTATGGGTGGGGTTCTACCCATGATTCTCCCTCTGGCGTAATCTCCTTCTTCCACAGGGGCACGGTCTTCTTGAGGGTGTCTATACACCAGCTACAGGCACTGAATGCGTCCCTGCGGTGCTCGGAGCCCACCACTATGAGCACTATGTTCTCTCCAGCAGGTATGCGCGCAACCCTGTGGACTATCCTCACATCTATTATGTTGAATCTTTTAAGTGTGTCCTCGCGCAGTTTCCTTAAGGCCTTGAGTGCCATTGACTGGTATTGCTCAAACTCAACCGCCTCTATTGCGTGTCCCCTTGAAAAGTCCCTTGCAACACCGAGGAATGTTACAACCGCACCTATCCTTGTGGATGTTGCCTTCAGGGCACTAACCTCTTCTTCTACAGAGAAGTCCTCTGTCTGTATCCTTACGGGTTCCTTCATGGGTTCAACCTCCTGAAAAGGGTGGCATTACTGCCACTGTATCGCCATCGTTGACCACACTCTTTCGTGATGCATGCTCCTCGTTTACCGCAAAGAGAAACTCTCCCTCTGGCAGGGAGGGTAGCCTTTTTTTGAGCTCCTCGAGCAGGGCGTCAAGGGTTATAGGGGTGTTTACCTCAAGGCTAAGCTCCCTTGTGCCTGTTTTTGTTGCAAGCACACCGAAAAGGAGCACCCTTATCATTCCTTCTCTCTCCTCCAGTGTCCGCTTCTGCCACCGAGTTTTTCAACAAGCTGTATGTACCTTATGGTCATTGCCCTGTCCACGGATTTGCACATATCGTATATCGCAAGGAGTGCCATGGATACCGCTGTGAGGGCTTCCATCTCCACACCAGTTTTTCCCACACACTTTGTGGTAACTGTTACATCTATGTATGCGGTGTCTCCATCAATGCCGTCCTCAAAATCCACCTCCACAGAGGTAAGCCCTACTGGATGACACATGGGTATCACATGGGGTGTGTGCTTTGCACCCATGACCGCTGCCACATCTGCAACCGCAAGCACATTGCCCTTTTTAACGGTGCCCTCCTTTATCCTTGCCAGGGTTTCAGGGCTCATAAGGATTCTGCCCCTTGCGGTGGCAACACGCACGGTCTGGTCTTTCTCAGATACATCCACCATCCTTGCCCTGCCAGTGTCTGTAAAATGGGTGAATTCGGACACAGCCCGCCTCCTTATCAGTAGGAAACAAGTGGCATGAACACTATGTTGTCCTTCTTCTTCCGTTCGTTTAAACTGCCCTCGTCAAGCTCAAAGACCCTGTCACCGAGGTAGTGTATCTCTGCATAGTCGTGTGAGACCATTATGACGGGTATCTCCCAGAGTTTCTGTATGTCCTTGAGAAACTTCCTGAGCTTTGGCCTTAAGAGTTTGTCCACCGCACTCAGTGGCTCATCAAGGAGCAGTATGTCTGGTTTTTTCACCAGTGCCCTTGCAAGTGCAACCCTCTGGGCCTCTCCGCCCGAGAGTTTGTCCGGATGGTTCTGAAGAAGGTGTGTGAGTTCAAGCTCTGTGGTGAGAAACTCTATGTGATGGGAGAGCCTTTCCCTTTCCCGCCTTTTAAGTGGAAAGAGTATGTTCTCCTCGACCGTAAGCCAGGGGAAAAGTGCGGGCTTCTGGAACACAAACCCCACATTTCTCTGTTCGGGATTCAGAAATGTGTGTTCATCCTGGAGGGTCTTTCCATGGAGCACCACCACACCCTGGTCAGCCCTTACAAGTCCTGCTATCATCTTAAGCAGTGTCGTTTTTCCAGCCCCGTTAGGGCCTGTAAGCATTACAAAGTCCTGCTCCACATCGAGCTCCACCCTGAGAGTGAACCCCTTAAGCCTCTTTGTAAGTCTTACATGTAGCATGGTCAAAAGCTCCAGTTCTTATACGAGTATCTTCTCCCTGCGGTTAATATAATACACACAGGAGAGCACTGTAAAGGATATTGCAAGCAGTATCAGCGACATAACCAGTGCTCCCGTGTAGTTGAGGGTTTCCACGCTCTCGTATATGGAGATGCTCGCCACCTTCGTAACCCCTGGTATGCTTCCGCCCACCATGAGCACCACGCCGAACTCACCCAGGGTGTGTGCAAAGGCAAGCACAGAGCCTGTTATTATGCCCCTTCTTGACGCAGGAAGAATCACCCTGAAGAATACCCCCAGCCTGGAGCAACCCAGGGTTCTGCCTGCATCTATGAGGGTTCTGTCCACATGCTCGAATGCGTTCTGTATGGGTTGCACCGCAAAGGGAAGGCTGTAGAGTATGCTTGCAATAACGAGCCCCTCAAAGGAGAATGCCAGCGTATGGCCGAACACATCACTGTAGAGTCTGCCGAGTGGTGAATGGCTACCCATGGCAACAAGAAAGAAAAAGCCCAGCACAGTGGGTGGCAGTACTATCGGCAGACTCACCGTTGCCTCAACAAGGGTCTTACCCCTGAAACTGCGATAGGCAAGAAAGTAGGCAATGGGCACACCCACCACGAGCAGACACACCGTGGTTACCAGTGCAAGCTTAAAGGATATGTAAAGGGATGTGAGGTCTAAAACCATATCAGTATTATACCATTTCCCCGGATATCAAACATTAATATCACATTTTAAAGATTTTTTCATCAAAAACTCTCTTCTATGGTTCCACGGGATAGCCGTATTTTTTGAATATACTGCGTGCACGGGCTGACCTGAGAAACTGTAAAAACCTGTGGACCTCGGGTGTATCCCTCAGGGCTATGGCATCCTGTTCTATGGGTGGATAGAGTGAAGGGTCCACTTTTATAAGCCTTCCTTCTGTGCCTGATACCGCAGAGAGGGCCACAATTGATGCATCTGCATTTCCAGTTATGGTGAAGCCAAGTGCCTGCGAGACATTCTCTGCATAGAGCAGTTTGTTTTTTACCTTTTCAAAAAGTCCCTTTTTTTTGAGTGCCTCCATTGCTGCCCTGCCGTAGGGTGCTGTAAGGGGGTTGGCTATGGCAATGAGTTTTATACGGGGGTCTGCAAGCTCCTCGATGGAGTCAAGGGGTGTATCCCTTCTTGTCCACACAACCAGCACACCCCTTGCGTAGGTAAAGCGTGTGCCCCTTATGCCTATGCCATTTTGTTCAAGAAGGCGGGGGCGCTCTTTATCTGCGGAGAGGAAGATGTGATAGGGTGCACCGTTTACTATCTGTGCGTAGAGCTTTCCTGTGGAACCACTTACCACATGCACCCTCACGCCCTCAAGCCCCTGGAAACTGCGGGCAATCTCCCTTACAGCCTTAAGGGCATTGCTTGCGGTGGCCACAAAAAGCTCCTCTGCAGAGGCCCTGAAGGGTAAAAGAACCAGAACAAAAAGGACAAACACAAAAGAGACCCCCTGAAGGGGCCTGCACTCCTTAGATACCCACCCTGTATGACCACACCATGTGGGTGTCATTTTATGAAAGAGACCTCGGTGGCCTTTATAAGAGCGGTCACATGGTCTCCAACCTTGAGCTTCATCCTTTCCACACTGGTTGTGGTTATCACCCCTGCTATCTGGTGTTCGCCCACCTGGATGACCACCTCGCTTACCACATCGCCCTTTTTGATTTCTATGATTTCCCCTGGAAGCTGGTTTCTTCCTGACAGTTGCACCTTTACGGTCAGCCTCCTATGTGTATCATGCTCTTTTTTCTTCCCTCTGTGGAGAAGGTGTATACGCCTTCCTCTGGTTTGAGTTCCACTGCCTTTCGTATGAGGGCTTCGAGGGTTTTCTTGTCTGCCCCTGCCCTGAGGGCATCCCTTAGGGATACATCCTTATCCTGTGGCAGACACAGATGGAGTCTGCCATCTGCTGTAAGGCGCAGTCTGTTGCATCGCCTGCAGAAGCTCTTTGAAAGGGGAGATATAAAGCCCACCATGCCCCTGCCAGACCTCAGCGGAAGCATGTACTCTGCCCCGCCCTCTTTTGCACTTTCTTCAACAGCAACACGCTCCTTTATGTCCTCTCTTTCGAGCACCTCGTGGATGGGCATGTAGTGGCGCTTCCAGTCAAAACCGTCACGCATGGGCATGCACTCTATGAACCTTACTGTAAGGCCGTGTTCCTGGGCAAAGTCTATTATACTGGCAAGCTCATCGTCGTTTATACCACGCATGACCACCGTGTTTAGTTTCACAGGCACAAGACCCTCTCTGAGGGCTGACTCTATTCCATCAAACACCTGCTCAAGCCTTCCACCACCTGTTATGAGGCGAAACTTCTCTGGATTAAGTGTATCAAGGCTTATGTTCACCCTCTTAAGCCCCGCATCTTTAAGCCCCCTTGCAAACCTTGAAAGAAGTGTTGCATTGGTTGTAAGGGTGGTCTCCCTTATGCCAGAGATTGCATTTACCATGCCCACAAGCTCTGTAATACCCTTTCTCACAAGGGGTTCTCCGCCTGTGAACCTTATCTTCTCAACCCCCATCTCGGCCATGATGGTTATAATCTTGACGAGCTCGGAGAAGCTTAAAAGCTGGTCTCGCTTTTTGTGTTCCTCCTGGGGGCGACTGCAGTAGTTACAGCGCTGGTTACACCTGTCGGTAACGGACACACGAAGGTAGGTTATGGTTCTGCCAAATCTGTCAACAAGGGGCTTCATATAAAAAATCTTACCAGAATAGGCAGGATAATTCAATTCCATAGCTAAATGAGAAACAGATAGGTGAGTTTAACTATGAGGATTCTGTCCACAGTGTCAGGGGTCTCGGTATAGTGGCGTTCGTTGTAGACTATGTATATGTCGCTGTTCGGGCGGTATTCGTAATTGAAGCGTATGTTGAAGGAGCGCTGGCCTGTATCATCATTCCACTGTAGAAGGGCATTGAGAAAGGCACGGGTGGAAAGGGTATACTCTATGGAGGTTGTAAGAAGGCTGGCTGTGAAGGAGCCATCGGGAAGGCTTACATCCTCGCGGGTAAAGCCAGGGCTTATCTTGAGATATTTTGCTGGCACAATGTTGAACGAGCCCGAAAGCGAGGTGCGCCTGCCATCATAGTAGTCGCCCCTTTCCGCAACGAGGGTGGCAGAAAGGGGCCTTCGCTCATCTGTGGAGATGGCAAGGTAGAGGGACTGGTTTGTGTAGCCTCCATCTGGTATGACTATGGAGGGTCTTATCTCAAAGTCGTAGTCCAGATAGTCGAACTCTCTTTTAACTGCCATCTCAAGGCTATCTCCGCTGTGCAGTGTTACTGAAAGCCCTGTGTTGAGGTTTCTTCCTATAAGGCGGTCCCTGTGGTCAGAAATGTACTTAACGAGCATGTACGGGGCATACTCCCTTACAAGAGAGCCCCTGGGCCTTATGAACAGATGGGCATAGGCGGTGGTCTCCCTTATGTCTGTTCGAAGTACGAAGCCAACCTCGGGGTTGAAGTTCTCTGCAATATCCAGATGTGAAAGGCTCAAGAGTATACGGGGGTCATACCACATGAATTTAAGGTATCCTGCGGTATCTCTACCATGGATGCCCTGTGTGTAGGTCTTCACAAGAAAGGCTGTTACATAGAGGTGGTCAAGGAACACAAGCCTTGTGTCCACACCTATGGTTCTGTTAAATGAGCCATCACGGGGCTCCTTGTTTATGGCAATAATACCCACCCTTGACCTCTCAAGCACATCCCTTTTAAGCCTTACAACGGTGTAGTTTGTCCCTGGTGTGGTGGAACCTGACCTTGTCTGTATGTTGAGCAGTCCTATGCCGTAGTTGTGAAGTTTACCCGTGAGTTTTATTCCTGCAAGTATGGGTATCTCTCTGCCTGCTGAAAGCCCTATCCTTCTTGAAAAGAAGGGCTGTAGTTTTGCCCTGAGGCCGAAGTCAAAAAAGCCCGAGCCCTCAAGGAAGAACTCCCTCTTTTCGGGAAAGAACAGGGGAAAGCGTGTTATGTTTATGGAGAGCTCATCTGCCTCGACCTGTGCGAAGTCTGTGTTGATGGTTATATCCAGGGTGAGGTGAGGGGTTATGGCGTACTTAAGGTCAACACCCATGTCCTTTGTTGTCTCCGTGGTGTTTGAGCCCTCTGAGGGCACCCTTTCAAGGCCTGCAAGTATGTAGGGCTTTATCTCCATGTTTCTTCCCTGGCGTATGTTTTTAAGCCCTGTAAGGTGGCCTGCAAGCGAGAGCCTCCACATGGATGCATCCAGCGGAAGGGCTGACCAGTAGACCTCCTCGTTCTTTCTGCGTATTATACGGCGCAGTTGAAGCCCCCAGGTGGATGTCCTGCCACTGTCAAAACGCAGTGTGCTGAAGGGAATTTTTATCTCCACCTGCCAGCCCTCAGGTGTTATAAGGGAGGCAACCTGCCAGATGCCATCCCAGTCGGTGTTGACCTCTCTGCCCTCATCGAAGACCACCGCATCAAGCCTTGCCCCCAGGGGGTTGGTCTCAAAGAAGTAGCCGTTACGGTGGTCATGATATGTGTCTATAAGCACTGCAAAGGTATCGTTACGATGGAGACTGCCGTCTCTGCGCATCTCATCCGCTATTATTCCAGCTGGCTCTGAATCATAGAGGATGGCACCTATGTAGAGATTTTCCTCATCGTAGAGCACCTTAACGATGGTCCTCTCTGTTGCGGGTCTTCCAGGGTAGGGCTCGCGCTGGATAAAGCCAGTTGCAAGGGGAGCCAGTGCCCACTGTGGTTCATCGAGCCTTCCATCGAGCACTATCTGGTCGGGCTTTATCCTGAACGCCCTGAGCTCCACAGAGGGGCTTGAAAGCCCTGGATGAACCAGCACCACACAGAACAGAACACACACCAGGGCCCTCTTATAAGAAAAGATAAACATAACAAAAAGTTCCTGTCTCTGGCAGGCTGTGCCTAATTGTAGGGGATAAAGGCCGGGCTGTCAACAGGCTCAGAGAAAAGTTACCTTGACAAATTCTGCGCTGTAAGTTATAGATTTTTAGATTTCCTGTTTTGAAGGGTCAGGGCCTGTTA
>JALUQR010000118.1:0-17970 GCA_027017505.1 bacterium | reverse complement strand
GAGTGGTTTTTGCGGTAGTCTCTGTCATTGTGTTTGCAACTGGTGTGTGTGAGGGGGCAGACCCTGCGGAGGGCAGAAGGCTGTTTGTTGAGAAGGGCTGTGCGGAGTGTCACACCACCGAAAGACCCCTTAAGAGGCCAACCTTTGAAGAGTTCCTCAAGGAAAAGGGGCCACCCCTGTGGTATGCTGGAAGCAAGTTCAGAAAGGACTGGCTCAGAAAATGGCTTGCATCTCCACAGCCTGTAAGACCCATGGCCTATAATTCCCTTAAGGAGCGTAATCCCGCAGACCATCCTGCCCTCAAGCCCGCAGACGCAGTTGCGGTTGCAGAGTATCTGGCAGGCCTCAGGGTGAAAAGGGTAAAGGAGGGTGTTATAAGGCCAAAGAGGACTGTCAGGGGAAGAATAATATTTGAGAAAAAGCTTGGCTGTTACGGTTGTCACCTTGTAAGGAAGGGTAAAAGGGTTGTGGGAGGACTCAGCGGGCCCACCCTTGTGGGTGCTGGAAAGAGGCTCAACCCTGACTGGATATACGCCTTCCTTAAGGAGCAGAACTTCTTCGTTGCATACACATCCATGCCCGTGTATGTGGGTATCATAACAGACAGGGAGATGCGTATACTCTCGGAATATGTGGCGTCCATGGAATAGAGCCATTGCAGTAGCCCTGGTGGCTGTTTTTCTTTCCTTCAGCGAGGTTACAGCCCTTACCGCAAGGGAAAACTACCGTTTTTACTGTGCACCGTGTCATGGACTCGAGGGAAGGGGAGATGGACCCAATGCCACACCCACACAGCCCGTTAGACCACGCAACCATCGTAGCCCCGTGGAGATGGAAAAACTCTCTGATGAGGACATAATAAATGTGATAAGGTTCGGGGGCAGGGCAACAGGTGTATCCACACTGATGCCACCTTACAGGAATACCCTTACAGAAGAGGAGATAATGGAACTTAAGAACTACCTGAGAGAGCTCTGCCAGTGCAGGGGACCAAGATAATCAAGTTTTCAGGAAAAATAATTTGACAAGGTACAGAAAAGATTAAATAATAAAGAATTCAAAAGTTCAAACCCCATGGAGTGATATTATGGAAAGAGAGTATCTGTTCACATCAGAGTCTGTAACCGAGGGACATCCTGATAAAATTGCAGACCAGATTTCCGATGCCATCCTTGATGCCCATCTTGAGGGAGACCCCCGCAGTAAGGTTGCCTGTGAGACACTTGTTACAACAGGGCTCATAGTCATAGCAGGCGAGATAACAAGCTCTGCTGTTGTGGACTATCAGAGCGTTGCAAGGGGTGTTGTAAGGGACATAGGCTATACTGACTCTGCCATGGGTTTTGACTGGCGTGGCTGTGCGGTTATGATAACCCTTGACAGACAGTCTCCTGACATTGCCATGGGTGTGGAAAGGGCAGAGGGAGAGCTCGGTGCGGGTGACCAGGGCCTTATGTTCGGCTATGCGTGCAACCACACCCCTGAATTCATGCCCCTTCCCATAATACTTGCCCACAAGCTCACAAGAAGACTTGCAGAGGTGAGAAAAAAGGGCATACTTGATTTTCTCAGGCCTGATGGCAAAAGCCAGGTAACCCTTAAGTACATAGATGGCAGACCCGTAAGCGTGGAGGCTGTGGTGGTGTCAGCACAGCACACCCCTGATGTCTCCTCATCCACCATAAGAGAGGGCATAATGGAGGAGGTCATAAAGAAGGTAATACCCGAGGAGTTTCTTACCGCCTCAACACGCTATCACATAAACCCCACGGGAAAGTTCGTCATAGGGGGTCCGCACGGTGATTGCGGGCTTACGGGAAGAAAGATAATAGTGGATACCTATGGTGGACACGGAAGCCACGGTGGTGGGGCATTCAGTGGCAAGGACCCCTCGAAGGTGGACCGTTCTGCCTCCTACATGGCACGCTACATCGCAAAGAATGTGGTTGCAGCAGGGCTTGCAGACGAGTGCGAGGTACAGCTCGCCTACGCCATAGGTGTGGCAGACCCTGTAAGTGTTATGATAGATACCTTCGGCACAGAAAAGATAGACCCCGTGAAGATAGAAAAACTCGTGTGGGAACACTTTGGCATGAAGCCCGCAGAGATTATAAAAGAGCTTGACCTGCTGCGCCCCATATACCGCAAGACCGCCTCATACGGGCACTTCGGAAGAGAAGAGCCAGAGTTCAGATGGGAGAAAACAGACAGGGCAGACGCCCTGAGAAGGGCTGCAGGACTTTAAAAAATCCCCCGTTAATAACAATAAAAACATAAAAAAGGAGGAAAGATGGACTACCACATAAAGGACATCACCCTTAGCGAGACAGGCAAAAGGAGGATTCTCTGGGCTGAAAAAGACATGCCCGTTCTGCGTCAGATAAGGGAGAACTTCCGCAGGAAGAAACCCCTCAAGGGTATAAGGATTTCTGCATGTCTTCATGTAACCACAGAGACAGCAAACCTCATGATAACCCTTAAGGCAGGTGGTGCGGATGTGTATCTCTGTGCGTCAAATCCACTTTCCACGCAGGACGATGTGGCAGCCTCACTTGTAAAGGACTTTGGAATACCTGTTTTTGCAATAAAAGGGGAGGACAGCAGGACCTACTACAAACACATAGACGCTGTTCTCGACCACAGACCCCAGATAACGATGGACGACGGTGCAGACCTTGTATCAGCCCTTCACAAAAAGAGAAGGCGTCAGGCAGGAGAGGTCATAGGCTCCACGGAGGAGACAACCACAGGGGTTATAAGGCTTAAGAGCCTTGCCCGTCAGGGGCTTCTTAAGTTTCCTGTTATAGCGGTTAACGATGCTGCAACCAAGCACTTCTTTGACAACCGCTATGGCACGGGACAGTCCACCATAGATGGCATAGTGAGGGCAACCAACAGGCTCATTGCGGGCTCCACCTTTGTTGTGTGTGGCTACGGATGGTGTGGCAAGGGCGTTGCCATGAGGGCCAGGGGAATGGGTGCAAATGTTATAGTTACGGAGGTAAACCCCCTGAGGGCCCTTGAGGCGGTCATGGATGGCTTCAGGGTGATGAGCATGAAGGAGGCGGCAAAGGTGGGTGATATATTCTGCACGGTTACAGGAAACACCAGTGTTATAAGAAAGGAACACTTCGAGAGGATGAAAGACGGTGCCATAGTGTGTAACTCAGGACACTTCAATGTGGAGCTCGATATAAAGGGGCTTAAGAGCATAACCAAGAGAAGACGCATTGCAAGAGAGTATGTGGAGGAATACCAGCTCAAAAACGGCAGGTCCATATACCTTCTTGCAGAGGGCAGACTTGTAAACCTTGCCAGTGCAGAGGGGCATCCCGCAAGTGTTATGGACATGAGCTTTGCAAACCAGGCACTGAGTGTGGTCTATCTGGTAAAGAGGGGCAACAGGCTGGAAAAACGGGTCTACACAGTGCCCGAGGAGATAGACCTCGAGATAGCACGGATGAAGCTTCTATCGCTGGGTGTCCAGATAGACACCCTTACAAAGGAGCAGAAGGATTACCTTGCATCCTGGGAGCTGGGCACATAATGGCTTGAAGAAAAAGCCCACTGTGTGCTATAATGGGTTCAATTTACAGACAGAGGAGATATATGAAGAAGACAGCACTCGTTGGAACACTTCTGTTTGTCCTTCTTACTGCCTGTTCCACCACGAACACTCTTCAGGGAAGCCTGCCAGGGGCAGGAGAGCTTTACGCAAAAGGGGTTTCCGCATACAACAGGGGGGTATATACGGAAAGTGAGGAGTATCTCAGAAAGGTTCTTGAGGAATATCCCCTGAGTGCGTGGGCTGTGTCCGCACAGCTAAAGCTTGCAGACCTTTACTTCCTGCAGGAAAGATACGAGGAGGCACAATCCTATTACACCACATTCTACACCTTTCATCCCTCACATCCCCGTGCTCCCTATGCGCTGTTCCAGAAGGGGATGTGTCACCTGCGAGAGGTTGAGACCATAGACCGCGACCAGACACCAACCAGAAAGGCACTCTTTGCGTTTGAAGACCTTGTCGCCCACTATCCTGACAGCATCTATGCGGAAAAGGCACGCAGACTTATAGTGTTTCTAAAGGACAGACTCGCAGAGAACGAGTTCTATGTGGGTATGTTCTACTACAAGAAGGGAGACTACAAGGGAGCACTCATAAGATTCAGGAGCATACTCGAGAACTATCCTGACACCCGTGTGGTTGAAAAGACCCTCTACTATATCGCAGAGGCTTACACACATCTTGAAGAGGAAGAGCTTGCACGGGAGACCTTCAGAACCCTTATAGACAGGTTTCCAGACAGCCCCTATGTGAGTATTGCAAAAAACAGGCTTCAATCCCCGTAGAAAAGAGGAGACACAGGTGATGAAGGAGAGGTGGCAGGAACTTTACGAGATGGGCAAGCGTGCCTTTAACGAGAAGAACTACGAGGAGGCACGCACCATCTTTGAAAAGGTCATACGCGCAAAGGACGACTGTGCTGATGTGTACAACATGCTGGGTGTAATCTACTTTATAGACAACAGATACGATGACGCAATAAGGGCATTCCGAAGGGCACTTGATATAAACCCCTTCTACATAGAGGCCTCGCTGAACCTTTCGATTGTGTACAATGAGACGGGTGAGTTTGATAAGGCCCAGCAGGCCTACGCTGCTGCAAAGGCATCAAGCGGAAGAAGCACCCGCACATACCTTGATCCATATGTGAAGGGAAGGCTCGCTAACAAACACGCAGAGATAGGGGATATATACAGGGAGCTGGGGCTTTACTACGATGCAGCAAGGGAGTACAACATGGCACTGGCCCTCAGGGCAGACCTTGTGGATGTGAAGATGCGCCTCGGTATGGTCTACAGAAACATGGGTGACTACAAGAAATCCATAGCAGAACTCAGGGAGGCAAAAGAGCTCAACCCGAAGTTTCTACCCGCAAGGATACAGCTCGGGCTTACCTACTATGCCATGGGAGATAAGGACCGTGCAAGAGAGGAATGGAGCGAGGTGCTGAAATACAACCCCAACGATAGACTCGTAAGGATGTACCTTAAACTCGTTGGCATAAAGGGCTGAAAGTCTGAAAACCCTTTCAGAGGCAGAAGGCCGTACATTTCTCTATCCAGCATTGACTGTGAAGGAAGCTCTTTCTGAACCCTTCCAGAGGGTTTTTATCCCAGGAGCTGTTTTACAAACTCTGTGGTTTTTTCCACTGCGCTTAAGACCTTATCTGCGCCCTTACCACCTGCCTGTGCCATCGTGGGTTTTCCACCGCCACGGCCATCTATAAGTGGGGCAAGCTCTTTTATGAGGCTTGTTGCGGGAATCCTTTCTGCAAGGTCCTTGGTTACAGATGCTATGAGCGTTGCCTTGCCGTTTTTCCTTGTGCCAAGCACAACCACGCAGGATTTAAGCCTCTGGCGTATCACATCGGAGATTCTTCTGAGCTCATCTGCGTCCACATCCTCCACCACCCCGCTTACCACCTTCACATCGTCCACTGTCTTTACATTCTTAAGGAGTGTGCCTGCAAGGTCTTTTTTCTCTTCATGTTCTGCCCTTTTGAGTGCTGTCTCAAGGGCCTTTTTCTCTTCAACGAGTTTCTTTACACGCTCTGCCACCTCCTCTGGCTTCACATTGAGCAGCAGGGCGGTCTGGCTGAGGGTTCTGTAGGCGTTGTTGAGCTCCCTGAAGGCCATCTCACCTGTGAGTGCCTCTATCCTTCTTATGCCAGATGCAACAGAGCTCTCCCTTGTTATCTTGAACAGCCCCACATCAGAGCTTCTCTTGACATGGGTTCCTCCACAGAGCTCCACACTCACATCACCCACTGATACCACCCTCACCATGGACTCGTACTTTTCACCAAACAGTGCAAGGGCTCCCTTCTTAAGGGCCTCATCCAGAGGCATCATCTCCACCGTAACCTCAAGGTTCTCCCGTATGATTCTGTTGACCTCTTCTTCTATGCGGGCTATCTCTTCCGGGTTCAGGGCGGTAAAGTGTGTGAAGTCGAACCTGAGTCTATCAGGTGCGACAAGTGAGCCTGCCTGTTTTACATGCTCACCGAGAAGCCTTCTCAACACACTGTGGAGTATGTGGGTTGCGGTGTGGTTGCGTGCTATTGAGGCCCTTCGCTCGATATTTGGTGCGAGCTCAACCCACATGCCCTTTCTCAGGGTGCCCTCCTTTATGGTGCATATGTGGGTTATGAGCTCTGGAAGAGGTCTTCTGGTGTCCACAACCACCATGGAGAGTTCCTTGCCCACGATTACCCCTGTATCGCCCACCTGTCCGCCTGACTCACCGTAAAACGGGGTCTCCTCGGTTATGACCTCAACGGTCTCACCTGCGTCTGCACTCTCCACCGCCATGCCATCTTTCAGTATCGCCAGCACCTTTGAGGATGTAACATCCTCGTGGTATCCAACAAAGGTGGTCTTCACACCCCCATCGGCGAGTTCTCTGTAGGTCTTCGTATCCGTTGTGGATGAAGAAAATCTCAGAGATGCCACCGATGATGCGGTTGCAGACCTTTCGCGCTGTAGGGCCATCTCCCTGTTGAAGCCCTCTGTGTCAACCCTCATGCCCTCTTTTTTGAGTATGTCCTCTGTAAGGTCAAGTGGAAAGCCGTAGGTGTCATACAGTTTGAAAGCAACAGGGCCTGAAAGCACCCTTGAGCCCTCTTTGCGAAGCCTTTGTGTCTCTTCTGTGAGTATAGCAAGCCCGCGCTCGAGGGTTTCAAGGAAGCGTTCCTCCTCTGTGCGGGTTATCTGCTCTATCACCGATTCAGCCCCTTTAAGCTCTGGATACACATCACCCATCAGCTCCACCACAGCTGGCACAACCCTGTGGAGGAAGGGCTCCCTGAGGCCGAGAAAGTTGCCATGACGCACAGCCCTTCTTATTATGCGCCTGAGCACATAGCCCCTGCCCTCGTTGGATGGGAATATGCCCTCTGCTATGAGAAATGCGGTTGCCCTCGCATGGTCTGCTATTGCCCGTATGGATACATCCTTTTCCGCATCATCGTGGTATGTGCACGAGGCGAGTTTTTCTATCTCTTTTATTACGGGTATGAACAGGTCCGTATCGTAGTTGCTTGTTTTACCCTGAAGCACTGCTGTGATGCGTTCAAGCCCCATGCCTGTATCTATGCTCGGGTCTGGAAGGGGCTCGAGTGTGCCGTCAGGGTGGCGGTTGTATTCCATGAATACAAGGTTCCAGAGTTCAAGGTATCTGTCGCACTCACAGGCAGGATTGCATGTGGGCCTGCGACAGCCTGTCTGTGGGCCCTGGTCTATGAGCACCTCTGAGCAGGGTCCACACGGGCCTGTGTCTGCCATGCTCCAGAAGTTGTCAGCCTCTCCCATGCGCACCACACGCTCTCCTGGAAGTCCTATCTTTTCCGTCCAGATTCTTTCAGCGTCCT
The DNA here is from genome assembly GCA_027017505.1 of bacterium. GTDB lineage: Bacteria > Desulfobacterota > GWC2-55-46 > GWC2-55-46 > DRQE01 > DRQE01. Next base: position 10,534 of record JALUQR010000118.1, on the reverse strand, counting down.
CGTCCTCCTCGAACACCGTTACCCAGAGTCTGTCCCTGGGAAGCCCCATCACACGGGTGAGAAACTCCCAGGCATAGTGGATGGCCTCTTCCTTGAAGTAATCACCGAAGGAGAAGTTTCCCAGCATCTCAAAGAAGGTGTGGTGTCTTGCGGTGTAGCCCACATTCTCAAGGTCGTTGTGTTTGCCACCCACCCTCATGCACTTCTGACAGCTCACAGCCCTTGTGTAGTCCCGTTTTTCCTCTCCAAGGAAGACCTTTTTGAACTGCACCATGCCAGCGTTGGTAAAGAGCAGGGTGGGGTCATCCTGTGGCACAAGGGGTGAGGAGGGCACAACCCTGTGTGCCTTCGAACGGAAGTACTCAAGAAAGGCCTTTCTTATCTGCGAAGCCTTCATGGTCAGAACCTGTCTATTTCGTCTTTTTCAACCTCTATGGTTGCCTCCTCTTCCTGTGCGCTACCGCTTTCTTCAAACTCCTTCCAGCCCGCATCACTCGTTGCGGTTATGCCCTTTACCTTGAGGGCGAAGTCATCGGGGTTGGATGCCTGTTTGAGGGCCTCCTCGTAGGATATGAGCCCTCTGTTAAGAAGATGCAGTAGAGACTGGTCAAAGGTCTGCATACCGTAGGTAACCTGTCCCTTTGCTATGGCATCGGGTATTTCCTTTGTCTTCTCCTTGTCCTCTATGCATTCCCTTATCCTTGCGGTGGATATCATGACCTCCACTGCAGGCACCCTGCCTTTGCCGTCCTTTCGTGGCAGAAGCCTCTGGGATATAACCCCCTTGAGTATGCCAGCAAGCTGTATCCTTATCTGTTTCTGCTGGTAGGGTGGAAACACAGACACTATACGGTTTACGGTCTCCATGGCATCTATGGTATGGAGGGTGGAGAGCACCAGATGGCCTGTTTCCGCAGCCATCAGGGCTATCTCTATGGTCTCCACATCGCGCATCTCACCAACCATGATTACATCGGGGTCCTGTCTGAGTGCACCCCTCAGTGCCTCTGCAAAGGAGACGGTGTCCACCCCTATCTCTCGCTGGTTTATAATGCACTTTTTGTCCTTGAAGAGGAACTCTATGGGGTCTTCTATTGTTATGACATTGCATGAGCGTGTGGAGTTTATGTACTCTATCATTGCTGCAAGTGTGGTGGACTTACCACTGCCCGTTATGCCCGTGACCAGTATGAGTCCTCGCACCTCCTGGGAGAGTTTCTTAAGTATTGGTGGAAGGTTGAGTTCCTCAAAGCTCTTTATCACCATGGGTATGACCCTGAACACTATGCCCACAGCCCCGCGTTGCTGGAATATGTTGCCCCTGAACCTGCCGAGCCCTGGCACGCTGTAGGCTATATCCACCTGGTGTTTCTGCCTGAAGGTCTCCTTCTGGGACTCATTCATTATACGGGTGGCACAGCGGGTGACATCGTCAGGCGAGAGCCGTGGATGGTTCCTTATGGGCAGTAACTTTCCGTTGACCCTGAGCACAGGCGGAAGCCCTGCCTTTATGTGCACATCCGAGGCCTGCTCCCTTACCGCAAAGTTGAGTATTGCATGAAGGTCAATAGCCATGGCCTGTAAGCCCTCCTTTTATCTGTCTTTTAGTGTTTTACCCCGTAATATTCGAACACCCTCTGTTCTATCTCCCGTGCAACCTCTGGATGCTCCAGAAGATAGGCCCTTGCGGATTCCCTTCCCTGGCCAAGACGCTCCTTGTTGTAGGAAAACCATGAGCCACTTTTGCTTATAATGCCAGTTTTGACACCCAGGTCAAGCAGATCCCCCTCTTTTGATATGCCGTGGTTGAATATTATGTCGAACTCACAGTCCCTGAACGGCGGGGCGAGCTTGTTTTTTACCACCTTGACCCTCGTACGATACCCAATGAGGTTGTCTCCTGCCTTGAGTGGTGGACCCTTTCTTATCTCAAGCCTTACCGATGCGTAAAACTTAAGGGCATTTCCACCTGCTGTGGTCTCTGGGTTTCCGTACTGGCCTATTCTGTAGCGTATCTGGTTTATAAAGAGCATGCATGTTCTGCTTTTGCTTATTGTGGCTGTGAGTTTTCTCAGTGCCTGGCTCATGAGCCTTGCCTGAAGCCCCATGTGGGGCTCACCCATGTCTCCCTCAAGCTCCGCCTTTGGCACAAGTGCTGCAACGGAGTCTATAACTATTATGTCCACAGCCCCGCTTCTTACAAGGAGGTCTGCTATCTCAAGAGCCTGCTCACCTGTATCGGGCTGTGAGAGAAGGAGCTCCTCGGTCTTCACACCAAGCTTTCTCGCATATTCCACATCAAGGGCGTGTTCTGCATCTATGAATGCAGCGGTACCGCCTGCCTTCTGTGCCTCTGCTATTATGTGAAGCGAGAGGGTGGTCTTTCCAGAGGACTCAGGCCCAAAGACCTCCACAACCCTTCCCCTGGGCACACCCCCTATACCCAGGGCTATGTCCAGAGAGGGTGAGCCAGTGGAAATGGTGGGCACATCCTTTATGACCGCCTCGCCCTTGCCAAGGCGCATTATGGAACCCTTACCGAACTGCTTTTCTATCTGGCTTATGGCAAGCTCTATTGCCTTCTGTCTGTCCTGGGGTGGTTGTGTAGACATAACTGAAACCTCCTGTTTTTTTAATGCCTGAAGTGTATGTGCCTTAAAGGGGTGTGTATTGCACCCCCGGGGTTGAGCTCGCTTTTAAAGAGTATTATACCATCTGCAACGAAGGTTTCACAGATTGAAGGCACAGAACGAACAAGCTCTTCGGAGAGCCTCTTTCTGTCCACCTCTCCTTTTACCCTGCAGAGGGTAAGATGTGGCCTGAATGGCCTTGTCTCTTTTTCAAAGCCAAGCCTGTGCATCTCCTGTTCAACCCTTCTGTGAAGCTCTGTAAGTTCCTGGCAGTCCTCTATGCCCATCCACACAACCCTGGGCACCTTGACAGATGGAAACCCTCCCACACCTTTTATGGTAACCCTGAAGGGGCTTGTCTCAGAGCCTATCCTTTCCAGTGCCCTGGCTATGGGCTCAATCCTTTCTCTTTCCACACTGCCGAGAAACTTAACTGTAACATGCAGGGTGGATGGCCTGACCCATGAAAGCCCTCCAACCCGCTCCTTGAGTTTCTCTATAACGGTGGCTATCTTCTCTTTTATACTCTCTGGAATCTCTATGGCTATAAAGGTTCTCAGCTTATCCAACCATCACCTCTTCTGTGCTTTCAGGCGAGAAACTCCTCTATCAGCTCGAGTGCCCTGAGCGTGGCCTGCTCCCTTATATCCCTTCTCATGCCCTTTAGCTGAAACCTCTTTACATTCATCCTTGTCCCATCTGTTATGGCTATAAACACCGTGCCCACGGGTTTTTCAGGCGAGCCCCCTGTGGGGCCTGCAATACCTGTTATGGCAACCGCTATGTCAGAGCCTGTAAGCCTTCTTATACCGTCTGCCATCTCCATGGCGGTCTCTGTTGAGACAGCACCATGTGCCCTGAGGGTCTGCCTTGACACCCCCAGAATGGATACCTTGAGCTCATTGGCATAGGCAATCACCCCGCCTTTGAACCACTGTGAGCTTCCTGCCACATCCGTAAGTGTGGCCCCCAGAAGCCCACCCGTGCAGGACTCCGCAACAGAGAGATAAAGCCCCTTACTTGAAAGCAGTTCAGCTGTTTTTTTTGCAGGCGGTTCCATCATCCAAGAACAACCGAGGTGATGTTGAGCACCAGATTCGTGTAAACACCTGCCATGAGGTCATCTGCAACTATGCCCGCACCCCCTGCAAGCCTTCTTTCAACAGCCTTTATGGGGAATGGTTTAAGAATATCAAAAAACCTGAAAAGAATAAAGCCCAATATGAGGTTCATCCAGTTAAACTGTAGCCCGAAAAGTGCCACACAGAACCCGGAGACCTCATCACACACTATCTCACGGGGGTCTTCACCCTCAAGATACTCTCTTGCCCTGCCAGATACGATAACACTTACCGCAATAACGAGAAGAAGAAGTGCCAGTGCCACGGGCATGGCACTTATGGAGATAAGATACACAAGGGGTATGCCCGTAAGGGTTCCGAATGTGCCAGGGGCAACCCTTATGTAGCCTGAAAAACCAGATGTTGCAAGAAAGAGTATGGTATTTCTTCCTGCCTGTAACAACTGTTAAAAGAGGAACCTCCTCATACCTATGTTTAGAAGCAGACCTATACCCACAAATGTGGTAACAAGAAAGCTTCCACCGTAGCTTAAAAACGGCAGTGGCACACCCACAACTGGCAGAAGTCCTGTTACCATGCCGATGTTGACCACCGTATGCCAGAATATCATGGATATTATGCCAAATGCCAGAAGAAAGCCGAATCTGTCCTTTGCCCCGCCTGTTATATCCATACCCCTTATTATGAAGAACAGAAACAGAAGCAATACCACAAATGAGCCCACAAACCCCCATTCCTCTGCGAGCACGGGGAATATGAAGTCTGTGTGATGTGCTGGCAGGAACATAAGGGTGCCCTGGGTTCCCTGTGTAAAGCCCTTTCCGAGAAAGCCACCCGAGCCTATGGCTATCTTTGATTGCAGTATGTGGTAGCCCGAGCCCAGGGGGTCCATTGTTGGGTCCAGAAAGCTTAAAAGCCTTGCCTTCTGATAGTCCTTAAGTGAGTTCCACACAAATGGCACCATTGCAAGTAGCCCTGCGCATATTACAGCAAGGGTCTTAAGCCTTATTCTTACCACAAGGAGCATGGATGCAAACACAAACAGGAATATGAGTGCGGTTCCCAGGTCAGGCTGTTTTGCTATAAGAACGAAGGGCAGGGCCAGCAGTGCTGAGGGGCCTGCAAGTTCTCTGAGGGTGAGCCCACTTCGAGGAAGCTCACGGCTGGTAAGATACTTTGCCAGTGCCATCATGAAGGCTATCTTTGCAAACTCCGAGGGCTGAAAGTAAAACAGCCCCAGATAGAGCCACCTTCTTGAGCCACCTGCAGAATGCCCCCACAGAAGGGCAACAACAAGGGTTACAATGGATATGGCGTATATCACATAGGCAAACCTTTCAAACACAGAGTAGTTTATAACCACCACGGGTATCATCACCAGAAGGGCCACACCGAGCCAGTAGAGCTGTTTCTTGTAGAGAAGGGGCTGGTGTATATGGGTTGCACTGTAGATGTTTACCACCCCTATTATGGTGAGTGCTACGGCTATTGCAAGAAGAAGCCAGTCTATCTGAAAGAGATAGCGTTTGGATATCAAAGCCTTTCTCCTCCTCTGTGTTCTGCAGAGAGTATCTTCTCTTCTTCCTCCTGCCTGAGTCCCTCAAGATAGGTCTTTATGACCTCAAGTGCGATGGGTGCTGCACTCTGTGAGCCGTATCCACCGTGCTCCACTATCACGGAGACCACTATCTTCGGGTCATCGTATGGTGCGAATCCCACAAACCAGGCGTGGTCTCTGTGTTTGTAGGGTATCTTCTCTATGTCCTTTATGCGTTTTTTTATGCGCACCACCTGGGCTGTGCCTGTCTTGCCAGCTATCTTAAGCCCGTCTATGTTCAGGTGATGTGCTGTGCCATCCTCGTCTGCAACCACACCTCTCAATGCGTCCTTGAGAAGTGCCATGGTTTCTGCGGATATGTTCAGCCTGCCAAGCTCAACGGGTTCAAATCTCTTTATCACCTCTCCGTTAGGGCTCTCTATGGTTTCAACAAGCTGTGGTACATACAGGGTGCCACCGTTGGCAATCGCTGAATAGGCATTGGCAAGCTGAAGCGGGGTTGTAAGAAGAAAGCCCTGTCCGATGGCCGTAAGGATTGTCTCTCCCTCGTACCATATGGTGCCATGTGTTCTTTTTTTCCACTCAGGGGTGGGCACAAGCCCTGGTTTTTCCGGGCTAAGCCCTATGCCCGTTTTTTTACCGAAGCCGAACATCCTTGCATACCTTGCAAGCTGTTCTATACCCACCAGGAGACCCACCTGGTAGAAGAAAGTATCCGCACTTTCTATTATGGCCTCTTTTACATCTATGTTGCCGTGGCCTGCGGGCTTCCAGTCGCGGTACTCACGCCCTGCAAAGCGAAACACAGGGCCCGCGTACATCCTCGTTGAGGGCTCTATGAGGCCCTCTTCAAGTGCTGCGGCTGCGGTTACAACCTTGAATGTGGACGCAGGTGGATACTGCCCCTGTATTGCCCTGTTTGTGAAGACCCTGAAGGGGTTGTTTATAATGTTCTGCCAGTCCTCCTCTGTTATGCCACTTACGAGCATATTTGGGTCAAACGAGGGACTGCTCACCATCGCAAGAACCTTTCCGTTCCGCGGGTCTATGGCAACGCCTGCCCCTGCCTTTCCACGCAGTGCGTTCCACAGGGCAAGTTGAGTTGGCACATCTATGGTGAGTCTTAAGTTGTTTCCAGGAAAGGGTGGTATCTCCTTTATAACCTTTATGAGCCTTCCATGGGCGTCCACCTCTATCTGTCTGCCTCCATCTATGCCCTTAAGAACACTCTCGTAAAGGGCCTCCACACCTGATTTTCCGATTATGTCCCCAAGGCTGTAGGAGTTCTTGCCAGCCCTTTTGAGTTTCTCCTGCTCCCTTGAGGTTATCTCACCCACATAGCCTATAAGGTGTGCCATGACCTCTCCGTAGGGATAGTTCCTCTTCGGGCCCACCTCTATGGAAACCCCTGGCAGTTCAAACCTGTAGATGGCAACCCTTACCATCTCCTCCCAGCTTAAGTCCTCCTTGAGTTTCACGCTCTTAAACGGTGGCCTTCCCCCTGCACGCTCTATCCTTCTGCGCAGAAGTTTTCTGTCCACACCCACGAGTTTCTCAAGCGTTGAGAGTGTTTTTTCCATATCCTCCACATCCTCGGGTATTATTGCGAGGTCAAAGCCAGGTCTGTTTTCGGCAAGTATGGTGCCATCCCTTGCAAGTATGAGCCCCCTGGGTGCAGGGGTCTTGGTCACCCTTATGCGGTTGTTTAAAGACAGCTCTCCAAAGTAGTGTGACTTTACAACCTGCAGATACCACAGCCTTACAAGGAGCACCGAGAACACAAAAAACACCACCCCTGTGGCAACAAAGAGCCTTTCACGAAACTCCGAAGGGTCCTTGTCAGAAATGTAACGCATGGCTCAGAGTTCACCCCTTTCTATGCGTAAAAGCCCCACATCAATGGCCTTTCTGAAGAGGGCCATAAACAGGGGTGAAAACAGAGCGGTAACAGAACCCACAGCTAACATGTAAAGGCTTAAGCCCACATGTATACCTGTAAAATACAGCACCATTATGACGAGAAGCTCCTTCATGAAGTAGGTAACGAACAGCGAGATACCCCTTATGAGCGGGTCTGTAAAGGCCATCTTTCTGGACACAGAACACAGCACTGTGTAGACTATAACGAGCGAGAACGAGGAGCTTCCCACAATTGCACCGCTGAATATGTCATCTATGTAGCCGAGCACAAAGGCAAGGAAGACCCCCTCAACAGAGGGGCGCTGGACCGCAAGAAAGAACACTATGAGAACAGATATGTCAGGTATGGGTAGCCCCGGGGTTATGGTAACCCTGAACGATAGATACACAATGGCAATGGGTATGAATACTATGAACTCACGCATCAGGGCTAATCCCTGGAAAGTTCTTTTATTATGAGTACCTCTTCCAGGCTATCGAGGGGTGCCATGGGCTCTGCCTCTATGTATTTGAAGAAGTTGTCCTTTCCCTTCTCAACCCTTGTGATTCTGCCGAGGGCAAGCCCCTTCGGAAATATGCCAGATAGCCCTGCTGTAACGAGCACATCGCCTGGTTTTACATCATCGAGCTGTCTTATGTACTTAAGCCTGAGGGTTCTGCCTCCTGTGCCCTCAACAAGCCCCTTTATCCTGGTTCTCTGCACTATGGCATCTATGCTGGACCTTGGGTCTGTAAGAAGAAGCACCGTGGATGTGGCAGGTGTAACCTCTATGATTCTGCCCACCACACCCTTTGGAGAGACCACCGCCATGTCCACCTCTATGCCATCCCTGGAGCCCTTATCGAGGGTTGCGGTCTTCATCCATCCCGCCCCGCCAAACCCGCTGTATCCTATAACCTGGGCAACCACAGAGTCTATACCGAGCACACTGCGATACCTGAGTATCTCCTTAAGCCTTGCGGTAAGGAGCAGTTCCTCACGGAGCCTGTTGTTCTCTTCGAGGAGTCTGTGCAGGGTCTCATGGAGAAACCTGTTCTCCTCCTTCACGCCCACAAGATAGATGTAGTTTGACCATATGCTGTGGAATGCCGAGTACAGAGAGAGAAAACCCTTCTGAATTGGCCTCGATATGGTGGAAACTATCCCCCTTACTATTACCTCTCCTCCTATTCCCCTTTCCGCGTTAATCGCTATGTGCAGAGATATAAGGCAAAGCAGGAAGGCCGAAAGAATAATCTGGTGTCTCCTTATAAACGAAAGCATACTCTGGTCAGTTGCTCACCGTTACTTCTCTTAAGAGTTTTACCTCATCGAGCACCTTGCCTGCTCCTTTCACAACACATGTAAGCGGGTCATCTGCTATGGTTACGGGAAGTCTGGTCTCTTCCCTGAGTATTACATCCAGGTTCTTTATGAGTGCGCCTCCACCTGCAAGCACTATGCCCCTTTCGACCATATCTGCTGCAAGCTCTGGGGGTGTGGTCTCGAGCACCTGTTTTATGGCCTCTATGAGAGCTCCTATGGGCTCGTTCATTGCCTCGCGTATCTCGCCTGCGGTTATCTCTATTGTGGTGGGAATACCTGTAACGAAGTTGGAGCCCTTTATTTCCATGGTTCTGTTCTCTTCCTCTGGCATGGCAAGGCCAAACTCTATTTTCACCTTCTCCGCGGTGCTTATGCCTATGGAGAGGTTGTACTTTCTCTTTATGTACTGCACTATTGCCTCATCAAGCTTGTCCCCGCCTATGCGTATGGACTTGGAGCGCACAATACCCGCAAGGGATATTACCGCTATCTCAGAGGTTCCACCACCTATGTCAACTATCATGTTTGCGGATGGCTCTGTTATGGGTAGCCCTGCACCTATGGCAGCTGCCATGGGCTCTTCTATAAGGTAGACCTCTCCCGCACCTGCGGAATAGGCAGACTCCTTTACAGCCCTCATCTCAACCTGTGTTATGCCAGATGGTATGCCTATTATTATGCGGGGACGAACCAGGAATCTGCGGTTGTGAACCTTGGTTATGAAGTATTTGAGCATCTCCTCGGTTATCTCAAAGTCCGCTATGACGCCGTCCTTGAGGGGTCTTATGGCAGCTATGTTGCCAGGGGTTTTACCGAGCATGGCCTTTGCATCTCTGCCCACCGCAAGCACCCGCTTGCCACCCCTGCCATCCTTCTTGACAGCAACAACCGAGGGCTCGTTGGTAACAATACCCTTGCCCTTTACATATATGAGTGTGCTTGCTGTTCCAAGGTCTATGGCAAGATCGTTGGAGAAGAGCCCGAGAAAATAGTTGAACATCCCCGCCTCCCCTGTGGATAACCTTTAATAACTTATGGTAGCAAAAAAACAACTCCATTGGCAAGAGAAAACTTGCAGAAAATACCCCTCCACAGCAGATATCTCACCCATGATGTGAGCCCCTCACAGGGGATGACGAATAAAGTTGAATTCCCAGAGAAAATCTATTAACATAGTCACTTAACCACCTTCAGGAGGTATCCTGATGCTTGATTTCTTAAGAAGGAAAAAAAGGTCTTTTATAATACTGCTCATATTTTTTGCCATAATAGTGGTCTTTATATTCTGGGGTGTGGGGCCTGTCCCGCAGGAGGGCTCTGGCAACCAGGTGATAGCAAGGGTCAACGGCATACCCATATACAGCAGTACCTACGAGGATGCCTACCGCAGAGAGCTTGAATACTACAGAAGGGCACTTGGTGGAAGGTTCTCCCCGGAGATGCTCGAACGGCTCAACCTGAGAGAAAGGACCCTTAACTCCATAATAGACAGAATCCTTATTCTCGGTGAGGCAGAACGCCAGAACATAGAGGTCTCCGCAGAGGAGATAAGAAGGCGCATATTCTCAACCCCAATGTTTCAGAAAGAGGGTACATTCAGTAAAGAGCTCTACTTTGCAATCCTCAGGGCAAACCGCATAAAGCCTGCTGAATACGAGGACAGCGTAAGACAGGAACTCCTCATAGAGAAGATGGCAGACATGGTAACAAAGGATGTTACCGTAACCGATGAGGAGGTGTGGCAGAGGTTTCTTGTGGAAAACAGAAAGGTCTCCCTTAACTACATTGTGGTAAAAAAGGACAGGTTCAAAAAGGATGTTAAGGTGGATGAACCCACGCTGAGAGGGTTCTTCAAGGAGCACAGCTCAAACTACATGGTGCCCCTGCAGGTAAGGGTTGCCCTCGCAAGGATAGACAAAGACGCACTCATAAAGGAGGTAAAACTCAAGGAGGATGAGCTTGAGAGCTACTACCGCAGACACATGGCCGAATACCGTGTGCCAGCAAGGGTCAGGGCACGCCACATACTCATAAGGCC
>JALUQR010000117.1 GCA_027017505.1 bacterium | reverse complement strand
CCTCAGGGCCTACGCAGTCGGGGGCAAGCCTTACCTCCTTTTCAAGAAGTCTGGAGAGTCTTTTTGCAACGGGTGCAAGGCTCAAGTTTGGCACCCTTTTGCCACCTGGCCTGCCAAGGTGAGATGCAAGGATTATCTTTGCCCCTTCATCGAGTGCGTAGTTTATGGTGGGAAGAACGCTTCTTATTCGCGTATCATCTGTTATGTTGCCCTTTTCGTCCATGGGCACATTGAAATCAACCCTTATGAAGACACGCTTGTGTTTTATGTCCAGGTCATCTATATAGGTGAGCTCTTCTACTACCAAGATACACCTCCAGGAAAAGGCTTTTTATATACCCTTCTCTGTGATGTAAAGGAGCAGGTCTCTCATTCTGCAGGAGAAGCCCCACTCGTTGTCATACCATGCGAGAACCTTCACACAGTTACCCTTTATGACCTTGGTGGAGGGTGCATCGAATATGGAGGAATGGGGGTTTGCCCTGAAGTCCACGGAGACACATTCATCCTCGCAGTACTCGAGTATGCCCTTGAGCTCGCCCTCTGCTGCGGTCTTCATTGCACTGTTCACATCCTCTTCTGTTACTGTTGTCTCAAGCTCTGCAACGAGGTCAACCAGAGAGACCGTTGCCACTGGAACCCTTACCGCCATGCCATCGAGCCTTCCCTTGAGCTCTGGCAGTACAAGAGAGACCGCCTTTGCAGCCCCTGTTGTGGTGGGTATCATGGAAAGTGCTGCTGCCCTTGCCCTTCTTAAGTCCTTGTGGGGAAGGTCAAGGATGCGCTGGTCGTTGGTGTAGGCATGGATCGTGGTCATAAGTCCCTTTTTGATGCCAAAGTTCTGGTGCAGTACCTTTGCAACAGGTGCAAGACAGTTGGTGGTGCACGATGCGTTGGATATTATGTGATGGTTCTCGGGTTCATACCTCTCATGGTTCACACCCATACAGATGGTTATGTCCTCACCCTTTGCAGGTGCAGATATTATAACCTTCTTTGCACCTGCATTTATGTGTCCCATGGCCTTATCCCTTGCTGTAAAGAGCCCCGTGCACTCAAGCACCACATCCACACCGAGCTCCCTCCAGGGAAGTTCCGCAGGGTCACGCACAGAGAGTATCTTTATCTTCTTTCCGTTAACACTTATGAAGTCCTCACCTGCAGACACGGTGCCAGGAAACCTTCCGTATATGGAATCGTACTTCAGCAGATGAGCCAGTATCTTTGCAGATGTCACATCGTTTATTGCGACAAACTCAATCTGCTCATCTTCTATGGCCCTTCTCAGGATATTTCTGCCAATACGCCCGAAACCGTTTATGGCAACCCTTACAGCCATTGCAATACCTCCGGATTTTTATTTTTATAAAGCAGAAAAAAACCTCTTGAGCTCCTTAACCGCTGGCTGACCAGGTGCGGTTCTGCCAGACACACCCGCATATGTTAGAAGCGAGCCCAGATAGGGAAAAAGCACCCTTGAGACAAGCCCCCTCCTGCCCATACCTATCACTATGAGACCTTCTTCCCTTAGAAGAAGTGCGGTAAGTCTTTTGAGGTCTTCTGTGTTCTTTACTGTGGTGGCTATCTTCACCGCATCTGCTCCCAGTCTTCTTCCACACCTTACGAGTGCGCGTAGTCTGCCCTCAGGGGGTGTGGCACTGAAGTTGTGGTATGAGAGGATAACCCTTTTTTTTCTATCCCTTGCAAGCCTTACCACATCCTTCACTATGGAGGTCGCACTGAGCTCCACATCAACACCGTCCACAAGGGGGATGAGCTCTCTGTAAAGGGAAAGCCTCTGTGTGTCGTCCATCCTTGTCCTGCCACCCTCGCTGGCACTTCTTACAGTGAGAAGAAGTGGCAGGCCTGTAGAGCGGGCACAGGCAACATCCTCTTTAAGCCCCTCTACATCAAGCCTCCTGAAGGTATCCACCCGTAGTTCGAGAAGGTCTGCCCCATCTCTCTTTGCCTTTCTCAGAAGAGGTGCGGAAACACAGCCCGTTATGACGCCCACTATCCTGGGCCTTGAGCCAAGTGTGAGTCTGCCAAACCTCATCTCTATTTAACACATTTATGAATACTCAAATATATGTTAAATGTCAAGAAGTTTAGACCTGCATCAGGGCTTTTTTAAAGGGACAGCTGTTCGATTGTGATTGTGTCCGCACCCCTGTGTTTCATCTCTTTGATGGCACGCTCTGAGTCTCCCTTTTCCACATCCACCCCCTTTACTGCATCAAGCAGAAGAGTAACCCTGAAGCCCTCCCTCAATGCATCGAGCACCGTTGCCTTCACACAGTAGTCTGTTGCAAGCCCGCCCACATAGAGGTGTTCTATGGACATATCCTCAAGGACATTTTTGAACGGTCTTCCATCCTCTGTGTGTGCCTGAAACACAGAGTAGGCGTCCTCATCGGGCTGGTCTCCCTTGATGAGTATTATGGCCTTCTCAGGAAGTTTCAGGGCGGGATGAAACTCTGCCCCCTTTGTGCCCATCACACAGTGGGGTGGCCACACACCACCGTATTCTTTAAAGTGGCCTGTCTCCGGGGGATGCCAGTCCTTTGAGGCAAAAACCGGCAGACCCTTTTCGGTAAACCTTTCTATGTAGGCATTGAGTGTGTCTGCTATGGTATCGCCCTCTGGCACGGGCAGTGAGCCACCAGGGCAGAAATCGTTCTGAAAGTCAACTATAACCAGGGCACTGCTCTTCACAGCCCACCTCCTTTTGGTTGAAAAAAGATACTCTATGGTATATCCTTATGTGTAAAAAAGCGGTAAGACCATGGTTGCAAGAGTAAACTCTTTTATAATAGCACTTTTTCTTCTGATTTTCATCCCCTTATGTGCGGATGATTCTGTTGCCCGCATAACAACCGCTGTTCTTGACAACGGGCTAACCGTCATAGTGGATGAGAACCACACCTCCCCTGTTGTTGCCATACAGATGTGGGTGAGGGCTGGCAGTGCCGATGAGGAGCCAGAGGAGGCAGGCATAGCCCATGTGTTCGAGCACATGCTCTTTAAGGGCACAGAAAAACGGGGCATAGGCCAGATAGCCCGTGAGGTTGAATCCGCAGGTGGCTACATAAATGCATTCACATCCTTCGACTATACGGTCTATCACCTTGCGGTTGCAAGCAGATACTTCGAGACAGGGCTTGACATAATAAGCGATGCCATACAGCACTCAACCTTTGATGCGGAAGAACTCAAAAAGGAGCTTGAGGTGGTGCTCGAAGAGCTCCGCATGGGCGAGGACGACCCTGGAAGAAAACTCTACAAAACGGTCTTCGAGAAGGCCTTCACCGTGCATCCCTACAGAAGACCTGTTATAGGATACAGGCACACTGTGAGCTCCCTCACACGCGATGACATGCTCAGGTTTTTCAAAAAGTGGTATGTGCCGTCTAACATGACCCTTGTGGTGGTTGGCGATGTGGATACAGAAGAGGCACTAAGGAGTATAAAAAACGCCTTCAGGGAGTTTACCGGCTCACCCCCACCGGAAAGAACGAGACCCAAAGAGCCCCCGCAGGACTCCCTCAGGGTTACAATACTTAAGAGGGATATAAAACAGACACGCCTTGCCATGGCATTCCACATACCACCTGTAATCCACGAGGACAGCTATCCGCTGGATGTGCTCTCGGGCATACTCGCAGGGGGTGTAACATCGAGGCTTTACAAACGGCTCAAGCTTGATAAAGACCTGGTATACACCATATCCACCTATGCCATGACCCCACGGGACGGTGGACTCTTCTTTATAACCGCAACCCTTGATTCAGCAAACATAGAAGAGACCATTGATGAGATAACCGCAGAGTTTGAAAGCCTCCTTA
>JALUQR010000116.1 GCA_027017505.1 bacterium | reverse complement strand
CTCACAACAAATAAAAAAAGAAGAATAGATGAGCTTGAAAGAACCCTTCTTTTCACCGACTTTCGCAACGGCACGGTTTTCAGGCCAGATGGCACCGTAGAAAGGCTTCGCCCCTCTGTTGTGGTAAAGGAGGTATCAGAGGATGGTGTAAGGAGCACCATTGGAAGGCTTTATCTTGGTGAGGGTATCAGGATAGGTGGAAGGAGTCTTTATTTTGAGGGGTTTGAGGAGCTTTCCATCGTAAGCTATCGTTATGACCCCGGGGTGTGGGTTCTCTGGTATGCGGGGTTTTTTGTGTTCACCGTTATGGCACTCAGGTGTCTTGGCAGGTGGTACATGCTGAGGGTCAGGATGGAGAGCCTTCAGGGCAGAACACTGCTTACCGTTTCGGTTTATGGCAGAGGGCTTATGGCAGACCCTGAAAGGGTTCTGGCGGTATTCACAGGCCATTTTGAAGGGTATACACTCTCATGAAGACCACTGTAGAGGGTTTTGTTGAAAGACTTAAGAGAAGGCAGGATGTGGGCAACATTGTCTACCACAGGGTGATTGAACGCTGTGCCCCCTCGTTTGCAGAGCCTGAAGGCGGGTTGAACCCCGTGTTAAGGGATGCCCTGAGAAGGCAGGGTATTGAAAGGCTTTACACCCACCAGTGTGATGCAATAGAGCTTATAAGAAAGGGCAAAAATGTGGTGGTCATGACGCCCACCGCAAGTGGCAAGACCCTCATATACAACATACCCGTTGTGGAAAGCATCCTTGAGGATAGCTCCACCCGGGCCCTCTACATCTTTCCCCTCAAGGGACTTGAGCAGGACCAGCTCACAGTGCTTGAGGGTCTGGGGCAGGCCATCTCCTTTGAGAACCTCTGTGCCATATACGATGGGGATACATCTGCCTACAGAAGAAAGAGGATACGCCTCAGGCCACCAAACATAGTGCTCACCAACCCCGACATGTTACATCTTGCCATACTGGCATTTCACGACCGCTGGGAGTCCTTCTTCAGGGGGCTTCGCTATGTTGTGATAGATGAGATACACACCTATCGTGGGGTTATGGGCTCGCACATGGCCCAGATTGTACGAAGGCTTCAGAGGGTCTGCAGGTTCTATGGCTCTGAGCCCATTTTCATACACCTTTCTGCAACCATTGCAAATCCCGTGGAGCTTTCAGAGATGCTCACGGGGCTACGGTTTGAGCTCGTCTGTAAAAGCGGTGCCCCGCAGGGAAGAAGGCACTTTCTCTTTATAGACCCTCCCGTGGATGTAAGCCCCTACACGCTTACGGTAAGGCTTTTCAGCGAGGCCCTAAGGGAGGGCCTGAGAACCATAGTGTTTACAAAGACACGAAAGGTTACAGAGCTTGTATACCGCTGGCTCAGGGAGAGTGCCCCACAGCTTGCAGAGTGTGTGAGTGCCTACAGGGCAGGGTTTCTTCCCGAGGAAAGAAGGCTCATAGAGGGTGCCCTCTTTGATGGTACCCTCAGAGGGGTGGTCAGCACCAGTGCACTCGAGCTCGGTGTGGACATAGGCGGGCTCGATGTGTGCATACTCACGGGTTATCCAGGCACCATAAGTGCAACATGGCAGAGAAGTGGCAGGGCAGGCAGAGCAGGCAGAGACTCTCTTACAGTGCTCATAGCCCTTGAGGACGCCCTGGATAAATACTTCATGCGCCATCCAGAGGAGTTCTTTGAAAAAAACATGGAGTCAGCGGTGCTGGACAGGGCCAACCATCCAATACTCAAGGCACACCTTCTCTGTGCGGTCGCAGAAAGAGCTGTGGAGGAAACAGAGGGGTTTTTTTCGGACAATGCATCCAGAAGGGCTCTCAAAGAGCTTGCAGAGGAGGGCAAGATATGGTACTCAAGGCTCAAACACACCTGGAACCCCAGAAGACGCTATCCCCACAGGGATGTATCCATAAGGGGTGTGGGCAGAACCTATGCAATAGTGCTTGAGGATGGAACCCTTATAGGCGAGAGCTCTGGTGGCAGACTCTTAAGGGAGCTCCATCCCCATGCGGTCTACATGCACCGTGGAATGCAGTACCTTGTGTTAAGGGTGGACGCTACAAGATGCGAGGTGGTCTGCAAAGAGGCAGAGCTTGACTACTACACAACCCCCATAACAGAGGAAGACACCCACATACTCACAAAAGAAGAGGAAAGAAGCATTCTGGGTTTTACCATCAATCGTGGCACCCTTGATGTTACAGAGTATCTTCTGGGTTATCGTAAAAAGCACATCCACAGGGGAAGGCTTATCGGTGAGTATCCACTACAGGTTCCACCTGTAAGGTTCAGCACAAAGGGGCTGTGGTTTACGGTGGATGAGTCCATAATAGAGGAGATTGACAGACTTGGCTACAGCGTGCCAGGCGGGCTACACGCCCTTGAGCACTCCCTTATAGCGACACTCTCTCTTTTTGCCATGTGCGACAGGCGTGACCTCGGAGGGGTTAGCTATCCGCTGAATCCCCAGCTTCAGGTACCTGCCATATTCATCTACGATGGTTATGAGGGTGGTGTGGGGCTTACAAAGAGGGGCTTTGAGGTGGTGGAAGAGTGGCTTGGATTTACAGAAAGGCTTCTTGAGGGCTGTCCCTGCGAGCTGGCCTGCCCTGCATGCACCCAGGACCCGCAGTGTGGCAACAACAACGAGCCACTGGACAAAAGAAGCGCAATTGTGATACTGAAGGGCTGGCTTAAGAGAAGGAAACCCTGAAAAAGCCCCTCAGAGATTTTCTATAACCCTGTCTGCCATCTCCTTTGTGCCCACCTTTGTGGTGCCAGGGCTGTATATGTCAGGGGTGCGGTAGCCACTGGCAAGGGTCTTTTCCACTGCGTTTTCTATCATCCTTGCGTCCTCATCGAGTCCGAACGAGTGGCGAAGCATCATCGCAACGGAGAGTATCATTGCAAGCGGGTTTGCAACACCTCTGCCTGCAATGTCAGGGGCACTGCCGTGTATTGGCTCGTACATGGCCCTGCGGTTATCACCAAGGCTTGCAGATGGTAGCATGCCTATGGAGCCTGTGAGCATGGAGACCTCATCGGAGATTATATCGCCAAACATGTTGGTTGTTACAATCACATCGAACTGTCTGGGATCTCTTATGACCTGCATGGCACAGTTGTCCACATACATGTGCACAAGCTCCACATCGGGATATTCGCGTGAAACCTCTGTGACAACCCTTCGCCACAGCTCTGTTGCCTCAAGCACATTTGCCTTATCCACGCTCGTAACCTTTTTTCTTCTCTTTCGTGCGACCTCGAAGGCAACCCTTGCAATGCGTTCCACCTCTGTGGTGGTATACACCAGGGTGTTCACCCCCCGCTGGGTGCCATCGGGCAGGCTTTCTATTCCCCTGGGTGTGCCGAAGTATATACCACCTGTAAGTTCCCTTACCACCATTATGTCCACACCCTCAATAACCTCTCTTTTAAGTGTGGATGCATCTATAAGCGGGGTGTATATCCTTGCGGGTCTTAAGTTGGCAAAAAGCCCAAGCTCTTTTCGCAGTGCAAGAAGTGCCCTTTCAGGCCTTACAGAGTAGTCAAGCCCCTCCCACCTGGGGCCTCCCACAGCACCAAGGAGCACCGCATCAGAGCTCTTTGCAAGCTCAAGCACATCATCCCTCAAGGGCACGCCATATCTGTCTATGGATGCACCACCAACGGGGGCTTCTTTGAGTTCTGCCTGAAACCTGCGGGTCTTCTTCTCAACAGCCCTCATTACCCTTATGGCCTCTTCCATTATCTCAGGGCCTATTCCATCACCTGGAAGCACGCATATCTTGAGTTTCCTCATAGGTTCTCACCTATTATCTTCTGCAGTGTTTCTA
>JALUQR010000115.1 GCA_027017505.1 bacterium | reverse complement strand
GAGTCCCTCCATGTAAAAAGAGTCAAATATGAACCATCTTCAGACCTCATTAAGCTTCCACCAGAAGGGGTGGACTTCAACACAGAGGTCCACGAGTTCGAAAAGAAACTGATACTTACAGCACTCCAAAAGAACAACTGGATTAAGAAAAAGGCAGCAGATTACCTGGGCCTTAACAGAACCACCCTCATAGAGAAGATGAAAAGGATGGGACTTCTAAGTTAGGTCATTTAATTGACACCTTCTGTGACCAGAATTCCATCATGACCCTCCTGAAGACACACCATCGTTAAATCCATAACCTCCTGTTTTTTCTTAAATAACCAGGTCTTTTCCCGTTGTCTGCAGGCTTGGCACATATCTTGCAACACTTCATGGTGCAAGATGCTATGGCTTCGGGTACTTATCATATTCGTGGTTTTCGTTCTCTCCTTGATGGGCCCGTGCTGGGCAGGGCTTGTGGACATAAGGGCAGGCAGTTATCAGAGGTTCGAAAGGCTGGTTGTGGAGCTGAGCCAGCGGGTAGAGTTCAGAATCGAAAGGAGGGAAAGGGCACTCGTTCTCATCATAGATGATACCCCGGGGAACTACCAGAAAAGACTGCCAGAGGGAGCATTCTTCAGGGTGGATGCAATAAGGGCCGGGGCAGGCAAGACCACAATAACCATAGGACTTAAGGAAGATGTGGAGATAAGGGAAGGCCACAGGGAGGAGCCCTTCAGGATAGTTATAGACCTTATAAAAAAGAGAGGGGTAAAGAAGACCATGAACAGAGAAAACATGTCAGAGCCTTCAGAAAAGACTTCCACAGAACCACTGAGTGTTGACACCATTGAGCTACTGCCATCTGACCTCAAGGTAACCACAGGAAAGGACAGGGGTGTGGAGTTTAACGATGGATGGCGCTGGATATACAGAAAGGAGATACACCGCAGACTTGCCCTTCTGGAGGATATGACAGTTGAGCTCAGGGGGCTTGCAGAGGGGGTGGATGAGGAGGAACTTAAGACCCTCAAGACAGCCATTCAGAAATTCCACGGTGGAGGAGAGGAGCTTACATTGCTCTGGAAGAAATACAGGGGCACACCTGTTGCTTCACTTGTCAGGTTTGTTCAGGGCTACATATACGAAAGGAAGGGTTTCTATCCCGAGGCAACTGCACACTACAGAATGGCTGTGGATGATGCAGGCTCTGCTAACAGGGCCCTGCTAAGGGAGGCCCTCTTCAGAGAGGGGCTCGTTATGTTCCTTCAGGCAAGGTTTGCTGATTCCGCAGGCCCACTTAAAAGGGCATACGCAATGGGACACAAAAGGGCAGGTGCATACCTTGCCAATGTGTTCCTCATAAGGGGAGAGGCTGGCAGGGCGTGGAAGGTCTTCTCAGGGCTCGGGCACACAGGACATTCCCTTGCAATCATGGGTGTGGCAGATATGAGCATGGGAGCAGGCAGGTACAGACACGCCCGCCTTCTCTACAGAAGACTCTTTAACAGATACACCGATAGGGCAGAGCTCAGTGCATTCTTCACACTCCGCATGGCAGACACCTATATGCTTGAGGCAGACACCACCCAGGCCATGAGACTTTACACCAGGATAAAGGACGAGTTCAAGGACGATGCAAGGGTTATGGGCATAATGGGCCTTGCAGAGCTTCTGGCAAAAAGGGGAGATAAAAAATCCCTCACACAGGCTGAAGGGCTCTACAGGGCTGTAATATCCCACGACTACATGGCCACAGAGTACGCATACACAGCTATTGCAGAGATAGAGGCAAAACTCGGCAAATACCAGCGTGCGGTACTCTATCTGCAGGAGATGACACAGAGATACCCCACAGGGGAGTTCCGCTACAGGGCGTATAACCTGAGGGGTTACATAGTCCACAGGTGGATAGAGAGTCTTTCCGAAAAGAAGGACTACCACACGATAGCCCGCATATACAGAGTCTACGAAAAGGAGATACCCTTTGGCCTCAAGGCACAGACATACCTTTCAGCAGGCAGGGCGTTTGTCAAGCTATCCCTCTACAGGGACGCCATAGACGCACTAAAGAATGCGGTAAAGATGGGCAAACAGGACATATCACAGGACGCACTGGTGCTTGTGGGATTCTCGTATATGAAACTCGATGAGCTGAGCAAGGCCCAGAGGGTTATAGAGGGGTTTCTGAAGAGCTATCCTGAAAGCAGGCTCAGAGACAGGGCATTAAGGGTGCTCGCCATGGTCTATTATTCAAAGGGAGAGTACGAAAAACTCGCATCCATGAACACCGAAGACCCGGATATACTCTTCCTTAAGGCATCGTCCCTTTACGCACTTAAACGCTATACCGACGCAGAAAGGATATTAAACCAGCTGGTTGTTGTGTTCTCACAGACAAAGGGCAGGGAGGAGAAACTTGCCCACATATACATAATCCTGGGAGATGTGGCCTTTATGAGTTCAGACTACAGAACAGGCATAGAGCACTATGTAAGGGCAAAGAGGCTTTCAAGGTGGCTCTCAAAAGAGGACATTGCATGGATAGACCTTCGCCTTGCAGAGGGCTACAGGAGGCTGGGACATCATGAGGCAATACAGCCCCTTATAGAGGAGCTTAAGGATACAGAGGACAATATACTCGAAGAGTTTGTGGACCTCTTACTCGATGAGGGGGTAGAAAAATGGAAGGAGACACTGCATTGAGAACCCTTAATGAGGCATTTGAGACCTTCAGAAGGGCATCGAGAAGTCTTGAGCACCGCTACAGGCTTCTTGAAAAGAAGATAGAGAGACTCAACCAGGAGCTATCAGAAAAGAACAGACTCATGGAGAGAACAAGAAGACTTGCAGCAATGGGTGAAATGGCAGCCAAGATAGCCCACGAGATAAGAAACCCCCTGGCATCAATAGAGATATTTGCCTCCATACTGGTAAGAGAGCTTGAGGGAAGCGATAAAAAAAGGCTTGCCCTGTCAATATCAAAGGGGGTCAAGAGGCTCGATAACCTGCTCACAAACATGCTCGTTTTTGCAAGGGCACCTAAACCTGCGCTTGCAAGGATAGATGTAAGGGATGTGATTGAAGAGGTGGTACAGATGGTAAGCTCCTCACTGGATGAGCCCGTAAGGATAAGGTGCGAGTACAGGAGAGATACGGTCATAATGGCAGATGAGTCGCTCTTAAGGCAGGTGGTCCATAACCTTCTTATAAACGCTGTGGACTCTGTAAGGGGAAAAAATGGAGAGATAGAGATAATCACAGAAAGGGCCACCAACGGCAGAGACGCCCTCAGGCTTATGATAAGGGACAACGGAGATGGCATACCAGAGGATGTTATGGACAGGATATTTGACCCCTTCTTTACAACCAAACAGCGTGGCACAGGGCTGGGGCTGTGTATAGTGGATTCCATAGTGAAGTCCCACAGGGGGAAGGTATGGGTGGAGTCAGCTGTGGGCAGGGGTACCACATTCTATGTGGAGATACCCTCTTCCATTGATAAGGAGGTGGAGGGCTGATGCACAGCATACTCGTTGTGGATGACGAGCCAGAGGTAAGATACGCACTTAAGGAGGCCCTCATAAGAAAGGGCTACAGGGTTGATGTGGTCTCCACAGGGGACAGGGCAATAGAGCTTTTCTGCAGGAACAGCTACAGCATGGTGATAAGCGACCTTAAGATGCCTGGAAGAGACGGTGTGGAGGTGCTCAAAGAGATAAAAAGACTCTCTCCGCTCACCCCTGTGCTCCTTATAACCGCATTTGGAACGGTTGAGAAGGCTGTGGAAGCTGTAAAGGAAGGGGCGGTGGACTTCCTCATAAAGCCCTTCTCCCTTGAGGTGCTCGAAGAGATAGTGGAAAAAGCAGTGAGCACGGAGTTCTGCCTCGATGATGATAAAAAGGTACTCACCAGCTCACAGGCAATGAGGCACATCCTGTCCATGGCAAAGACCGTTGCAGGAAGCGACGCAACGGTGCTCATAACAGGCGAGAGTGGCACTGGCAAGGAGCTCCTTGCACGCTTCATACACAGACACAGCCCAAGAAAAGACCGCCCCTTTGTGGCTGTAAACTGCGCTGCAATACCAGAGAACCTTCTCGAAAGTGAACTGTTCGGACACGAAAGGGGAGCATTCACAGGGGCTGTAAGCCAGAGGTGCGGAAAGTTCGAACAGGCAAACTACGGCACCATACTGCTCGATGAGATAAGCGAGATGGACATAAAACTTCAGGCAAAGCTTCTGAGGGTACTGCAGGAAAAAGAGGTGGAAAGGGTCGGGGGCTCAAGGCCCATCCAGCTTAACATAAGGATTATTGCAACCACAAACAGAGACCTAAAAGAAGAGGTGAAAAGGGGCAGATTCCGTGAAGACCTCTACTACAGACTCAACATATTCCCCATACACATACCACCACTGCGGGAAAGAAGGGAAGATATAGCCTGCCTTGCAGAGTATTTTGTAAGGCGTTTCTCAAAGAAGTATTCCAAACACATAGAACGCATAACAGAGCCTGCCCTGGCACTGCTTGAAACACTCGAGTGGAAGGGCAATGTAAGGGAGCTTGAAAACACGATGGAAAGGGCAGTCCTTCTGGCAGGCGGAACCACAATAGATGTGGAACACATATCCACAGAGGCTGAAAATGTGCCCTTACCAGGGCCTGCAGAAAAGAAGGATGTCACAGGGCCCATGAGCCTTTCCGAGATGGAAAAAAGACTCATATACAAGACCCTCGAAGAGGTTGGCTGGAACAGAACACGGGCGGCAAAGATACTGGGCATATCGGTAAGAACACTAAGGAACAAGCTCAAGGAATACGGGCAAATTTTTCCCACAGGAGGGGCATAATCTTCCGCTGGATACCGCTTGTGGAAGAAAAGATGAATAAAGACAGTGTGTTACAGTCTGGTACGGGGATTGCTACATAACACTCTCAGGAGGTGTATCCACAATGGGCAACCTTTTTGGAAAGACCATCAGTGTGCTTGAGACAGCAATGGACCTTCGTTACATAAGGCACAAACTTATCACATCAAACATTGCCAATGCAGAGACCCCTGGCTACAGGGCAAAGGACATAAGGTTTGAGGCAGAGCTTGAAAGAGAGCTAACAAACAGAAACCACTCTCTTGTACCCGTAAGGACTCATCCGATGCACATGGGGGGTGGTGGAGATACCATGAGGGTGAGTGTTATAGAGCGTGGTTCTCTAACGAAGGGGCTTGATGGCAACACGGTGAACCTGGATGAGGAGATTGTGAGACTCGCAGAGAATACCACCATGTACGGTGTGCTAACCAGACTCATAAAGCACAAGTTCACGGGCCTCATGACGGCCATAAAGGAAGGAGGTAAGTAGCGGTGTTTGAGAGTTTTGCCATATCCGCACAGGCACTTACATCGCAGAGGATAAGGCTCAATGTAATAGCCAGCAACCTTGCAAACATTAACACCACGCGAACCCCCGAGGGCACACCCTACAGAAGAAGGGATGTGGTGTTTTCAGCCCATCCGTTTGAGTCTGCCCTCTCTGTGGCAGGCAGAAGCACACTTACAGGGGTGCGTGTGGTGGAGGTGGTGGAGGATGCAAGACCCTTCAGGCTCGTCTACGAGCCATCGCATCCAGATGCAGATGAAAACGGCTATGTGATGTATCCAAATGTGAATCCCCTTGAGGAGATGGTCAACATGATGACCGCTGTGAGAAGCTACGAGGCAAACATATCGGTACTCAAGGCAACAAAGACCATGATTTCAAAGGCACTTGAAATCATAACATAAGGGAGGCTGGTAAAGATGACAGAGTCTGTAAAACCCGTGGGACACCAGCACATAGAGGTACCCGAAGGTAGCAGGGGTGTAAAACTCACCGAGGAGTTCGGCCAACTGCTGAAAGACTCCATAGACAGGGTCAACAAACTCCAGAAGGAGGCAGAGTCAGCCATAGAGGGGCTTGCAACAGGAGAGCTCAAGAATGTGCATGATGCAATGATAGCCATAGAGAAGGCCAATGTATCGTTCAACCTCATGCTTCAGGTAAGAAACAAGCTGGTTCAGGCATACGAGGAAATAATGAGGATGCAGATATAAGCCATGGAAGGAGTGCAGGAAAAAACACGCAATACCAGGTCTCTACTTGTATACGGTTCTGTGGTTGCCCTGGCCATAGCAGGGCTTGTTGCCCTGTATCTGTGGGCAGGTAGCACCGATTACAGGGTGCTTTACACAGGGCTCTCCGATGATGACATGAGTGCCATAATAGCCAAACTCAGGGAAAAGAGGATTCCCTACCGTGTGGAGGCAGGCCTTATAAAGGTGCCAGAGGACAGACTCTACGAGACAAGGATAGAGCTTGCAGGCGAGGGTTTGCCACGCGGTGGAGGCGTTGGTTTCGAGATATTCGACAACACGGGATTTGGCATAACAGAGTTTGCCCAGAGGATAAACTATGTGAGGGCACTTCAGGGTGAGCTTGCAAGAACCATAACCCAGATGCAGAAGATAGAGGGCGCAAGGGTACACCTGGTACTGCCCAGTGAGAGACCATTTCTTGAGGAGGAAAAGAGTGCGAGGGCATCGGTGGTGGTGAAGATAAGACCAGGTACGAGCCTTACGGACAGTGAAGTCCAGAGCATAGTGCACCTTGTTGCATCCAGCCTGCCAGAGCTTGCCCCAAAGGATGTAACCCTTGTGGACACCCAGGGAAGACTCTGGACAAGACCCGAACCCACAGAGGAGGGATTCTCCCAGGTCTATGTTGCAAGAAAAAGGGAGCTTGAAAGAGAGCTCGAAAGAAAGGTGCAGACCATGCTCGAAAAAGCAGTGGGCAGGGGCAAGGTGGTTGCAAGGGTGTCTCTGGAGCTTGAGGCAAAAAGGGTTGAAATAACAGAGGAGAGCTTTGACCCTGACAGCCAGGTGGTAAGAAGCGAGCAGAGAAGCCTTGAAAAAACAGCAGGCATTCCAGAAGAGGGTGGCATACCAGGGGTGCTCTCAAACACACCCGGAGCAACAGAGCAGGCAACACTCAATCTGCGCTCATCACAGCGACAGAATGAAATCATAAATTACGAGATAAGCAGAAAGGTAAGCAAAACCGTGGAGCCCGATGGCAGAATAAGGCGTATTGCAGTGGCAGTCCTCATAGACGGTAGCTACGAGACAGTAACGAAAGAGGACGGCACGGTAGAGAAAAAATACATACCCAGAACAGAAGAGGAGCTTAAAAAATTCACAGAGATTGTCAAAAATGCGGTTGGCTTTTCAGAAGAGAGGGGAGATACGGTTACAGTTGAGAACATACCCTTTGCACCCGAAACAGTGGTTGTACCACAGGATATCGAACAGGCGTCATTCAGCATACCACCACACATCGTGAAGGATGTGGTGAAGATAGCTGTGGCAGGGGTTCTGATGATAGTTATATTCCTGTTCGTGATTCGCCCGGTAATAAGAAGGATTGTTGAGGAAAATAGAGCACTTGATTCCATACAGAAGAGCCTTGCAGAGGGCAGGCTTGCCTTAGAGAAGGGTGAGGAACAGAAGATGCTCGGTGGAGGTGGCGGAGAGGTGGAACGGCTTAAGGAGCTTGTAAGGCAGAACCCACAGCAGGCTGCAATCGTTATAAAGAACTGGCTCAAGGAGTAGCAACATGCAGGAAAGGGAAGACATAAAGGGTGTTGACAAGGCTGCAATAGTGCTACTTCTTCTCGGAGAGGACCTCGCAGCAGATGTGCTCAGACACCTCAGCCCTGCAGAACTACAGCTTATAGCAAAGAAGATGGCAGGCATGGAGGGTGTGGAGGGAAAGGTTGCAGAAAGGGTAAGGGCAGAGTTCCTGAAGGCACTCCACAACGCAGGGCTCATGGTAAAGGGAGATGAGTTCCTTAAAAAGACCATTACAAGGGCACTGGGCAACGAGAAGGCAAAGGATATTATAGAGATTCTGGCACAGGATGAGCAGGGCGAAAGCCTCACCGTGCTTAAGTTTATGGACCCGCAGATGACAGCCTCACTGCTCAAGGACGAACATCCACAGATAATAGCCCTCGTGCTCACACACATGGAGCCAGACAGGGCTGCAAAGGTAATGGAATACTTCCCAGAAAGGCTCAGGGCAGATGTGATAATGAGAATAGCAACCATAGAGAGCGTGCCACCAGGAGTACTGCAGGAACTCGAGGAGGTTATAAAACAGCAGATAAAGGACTCTGGCGTTGCAAAGGGCAAGATGGTAGAGGGTGTGAAGATAGCAGCAGATATACTCAACCAGATGGAGTCCTCCGTGGAAAAGGCAGTGCTCGAGAGTATCGAGAAGACAAGCGCTGACATAGCAGAGAAGATACAGGATAAGATGTTCGTGTTTACAGACCTCATGAGTGTGGACAACAGGGGCATGCAGATGCTCATAAAGGAATGCGACACAGAGACCCTTGCACTGGCACTCAAGGGCGCAGACCAGGAACTGAGAGACAGGTTCTTCAGCAATATGTCGCAGAGGGCTGCGGAGATGCTCAAGGAGGATATAGAATCAAGAGGGCCTGTTAAACTCAGCGATGTGGAAAAGGCACAGCTTAAGATTATAAACATCGCAAAGAGACTTGAGCAGGAAGGAAAACTCATAAGAGAAGGAAAGGGCAGTGGCGATGTGCTCATCTAAGGTGCTCAAAGAGGAAAAAGGGGTGAAACCCCTTGTGCTTAAAACCATGACCCGAACAGCCCACCCCGCAGACAGGGTTTCTGCAATCGAGCGCGATGCCTATGAAAGGGGATTTACAGCAGGCGAAAAGGCAGGGTTTGAGCTTGGCAGAAAAAAGGCAGAGACCATATTCAGGGCCCTCTCACAGATAGTCACAGAGCTTGAAGGATTCAGGGAAGAACTCTTAAGCCAGCTTGAAAAAGACATAACAAAACTTGCCATTGCAATAGCAAGGAAGGTCATAGAGTGTGAACTTTCAGTAAGAGAGGATATAGTTGTTAACGCTGTGAAGAGTGCCATAGAGCTTACAGGCAGGGCATCCAGTATCGTGGTAAGGCTCAACGGTGCGGATGTTGAGGTCATCAAAAGGTATCTGCCAGAGCTCGAGCAATACACCCTGGGGACAAAAAAGATAGTGTTAAGGGAAGACCCCTCTGTAGGCAGGGGTGGCTGTATGGTTGAAACAGAGAACACCACCATAGAACACACCATAGATACCGCACTCAAGGAGATAGAGGAGAGGCTTAAAGATGTCTCTTGCAAGGATAAGGGAAAACCTGAATAGGGCCATCAAGGTGGTTGAAGACACCCAGACCACCATAGTGACTGGAAGGATAACAAGGGTTGTGGGCACGGTCATGGAGGGTGTGGGTGTGAGCGCAAGGGTGGGCGATACTTGCATCATATATCCTGACAGCGGAGAACCCCTTCCTGCAGAGGTTGTGGGCTTTTCTGGCGAGAAGATACTCATAATGCCCTTTGGAGAGGTAAGGGGTATAGGGGCAGGTAGCAGGATAGCCATAGTTAAAAAGGGTGCAACCACAGGTGTGGGAGGCAGGCTTCTTGGAAGAATAATAGATGGCTGTGGAAGGCCCATAGACGGAAGGGGTAACATAGAGTACGATACAGAGTACCCGCTCTACAGAAACCCGCCCGCCCCGCTCGAGAGAAGACCCATAGACACACCACTTGATGTGGGCATAAGGGCAATAAACGCACTTGTAACCATAGGAAAGGGCCAGAGGGTGGGAATACTCGCAGGCAGTGGAGTGGGCAAGAGTGTGCTCATGGGGATGATGGCAAAGGGAACCACCGCAGATGTTAGTGTCATAGCACTCGTTGGTGAGAGGGGCAGAGAGGTAAAGGAATTCATAGAAAGGGAGCTCGGCCAGGAAGGGCTTAAAAACTCGGTTGTGGTGGTTGCCACATCAGACGAGCCCCCGCTTATAAGAATAAGGGCTGCCTTTGTGGCACACACCATTGCAGAGTACTTCAGAGACACGGGCAGGGATGTGCTTCTCGTTATGGACTCACTTACAAGGTTTGCAATGGCACAGAGAGAGGTGGGGCTTGCCTCTGGTGAGCCACCCACCACAAAGGGCTATCCACCATCTGTGTTCGCACTACTGCCGAAACTTCTCGAAAGACCAGGGGCTGTGCAGAACCGCGGAACAATAACCGCACTCTATACAATACTCACAGAGGGCGACGATGTGAACGACCCCGTTGCAGATTCCGTACGGGCCATACTCGACGGACACATAGTGCTCTCAAGAGAACTTGCAACCATGGGACACTTTCCAGCAATAGATGTGCTGAACAGTGTGAGCAGGGTCATGAACAATGTGGTCTCAGCCGAACACCTACAGCTTGCAACAGAACTTAAGGGTATACTGGCAGACTACACAAAGGCAAAAGACCTCATAAACATAGGAGCGTACAAAAAGGGCAATGACAAACGCATAGACAGGGCCATAGAGATGATAGACCGCATAAACAGCTTTCTCAAACAGGATGTGTCAGAAAAGGTGGACCTTGAGGACAGCCTACAGCTTCTGTACGCACTATTCTCATAAAAAAGGAGATGATGACCATGAAGAAGTTTAAGTTCAGCCTGCAACCACTGCTTGAACACAGAGAGATACTCGAAGAGCTCGCAAGAAAGGACTACATGGAGGTGGTGGACAGACTCAGAAAAGAAGAGGAAAGACTGAGAGTATATGTGGACCTCTACAGGAGATTCTCCGAAAACCTGGATAACATTAAGAAAGAAGGCAGAGAGGTGGGCGAGCTCAGGTTCCAGTACCGCTACCTTAACAGCATAAGGGAATTCATAGAGAGCCAGCACAAAATTGTTGCAGACCTTAAAAAGGCGGTGGAAGAAAAAAAAACAGAACTTACAAGGGCATCCATAGATAAGAAGGTCATGGAAAAGGCAAAGGAGAAAAAGAAAGAACAGTACAAGAAGGAGCTCAAACTGGAAGAACAGAAGCTCACAGACGAGGTTGCGGTGGGAGGATTCGTAAGGAGAAAGGACAATGAAGACTAAACTTCTCACAACACTGCTGATTCTTAAAGCAATGGTACTGCTCGTGTATCCCGTGGTCTACCTTAACATCCAGGAGCCCACCGCAGAGGCTGTTGCACAGGACAATGTGGATGTACTCTCCACACCCTGTCTCGATAAACTGCTCGAGAAGGAAAAGACCCTCATAGAGGCAATAAAAGAACGCGAAAGAGAGCTCGAAACAAAGAGCAAAAAACTCGCAGAAAGGGAGAGAAGACTCTCAATACTTAAAGAAGAGATTACAAAAAAGCTTGTGAAATTTAAAGAGACAAAAAAGGAAATAAAGGCCATGCTTGATAAGATTCAGCTCGAAAGAGACAGAAACTTCATGAGAATAGTAAAGATATACGAGTCCATGCCACCAGAGAAGGCATCACAGAGGATCGAAAAACTGGATGAGGAGATGGCAGTAAAGATACTCTCCGCCATGAAGGAAAAGAAGGCAGGAAAGATTCTGGCCACCCTCTCTGTGGATAAATCTGTAC
>JALUQR010000114.1:2757-3905 GCA_027017505.1 bacterium | reverse complement strand
GAACACACAAGAGACTCATAGATATAGTGGAGCCCACGGCACACACGGTGGATGCCCTTATGATGCTGGACCTTCCAGCAGGGGTGGATGTGGAGATAAAGTTAAGAAGCGAATAGGTGAGAGGTCATGATAGAAGGTCTTATTGGTAAAAAGATAGGTATGACCAGGGTCTTTACAGGCGAAGAGGATGTGCCTGTAACCGTGATAAAGACAGACGGATGCTATGTGGTCCAGA
This sequence comes from bacterium, assembly GCA_027017505.1. Lineage (GTDB taxonomy): Bacteria > Desulfobacterota > GWC2-55-46 > GWC2-55-46 > DRQE01 > DRQE01. The sequence continues at coordinate 3,670 of JALUQR010000114.1, read as the reverse complement.
AAAAGACCCTTGAGAAGGACGGCTACGAGGCAGTCCAGCTTGGCTTTGAGGAGAAAAAAACCTCAAGGGTCAATAAACCCATGGCAGGACACTTCAAAAAGGCAGGAACACCTGCCTTCTATCACCTGAAAGAGGTGCCAGCAGTGGGGCTCGATGACATCAAGGTGGGCCAGAAGATAACCATCAAGGATGTCTTCAAGGAGGGTGACTTTGTGGATGTTACAGGCACCTCAAAGGGTAAGGGGTTTGCAGGTGTTATGAAGAGATGGAACTTCAGAGGAGGGCCTGCAAGCCATGGCTCGATGCACAACCGTGCACCTGGCTCCATAGGACAGAGCTCCTTTCCATCAAGGGTGTTCAAGGGAATGAGAATGGCAGGCCACCATGGTGCAAAAAGGATTACCACACAGAACCTCAAGGTGGTCGCAATAAAAGAGAATGAAGGACTGCTTCTCGTTAAGGGCTGTGTGCCAGGCCCACGAGGGGCTGTGCTGGTTATAAAAAAGTCTGTAAAGAAGAGAAAGGCGGAAGAGTAAGACCATGACAACCATAGATGTGCTGAACAGAGAGGGCTCGAAGATAAGAGAACTCAATATAGATGAAAGGATATTCGATGGGACTGTCAACGAGGCCCTCTTTTACGAAGTGGTAAGGATGCAACTTGCGGGAAGAAGAAGTGGCACTGCATCCACAAAGACCAGGGCAGAGGTGAGCGGTGGGGGAAGAAAGCCCTGGCGCCAGAAGGGTACAGGAAGGGCAAGGGCAGGGTCTGTAAGGTCTCCGCTGTGGCGCCACGGCGGGGTGGTCTTCGGCCCCAAACCAAGGGATTACTCCTACAGTGTGCCAAAAAAGGTGATAAAGGGAGGCATAAGGTCTGCCATACAGTACAAGATAAACGAGGGAAAACTCAGGG
>JALUQR010000114.1:0-2747 GCA_027017505.1 bacterium | reverse complement strand
GTAAGAAACCTTAAGGACTTCAAATACCTGGAAGTTAAGGCCCTGAATGTGTATGACATACTCAACTACGATGAGCTCGTTACAACAGAGGCCACATTTAAAAAGATAGAAGAAATGCTCAGGGTGGAGTGAGATGGATATATATTCTGTAATAAAATCTCCTGTTATAACAGAGAAGGCAACAAGGGAGATTGCCGGGGGAAGGGTGTGCTTCTGGGTGGATGTGAAGGCAAACAAACAGGAGATAAAGACAGCGGTGGAGAAGATATTCAATGTAAAGGTGGACAGTGTCAACACCCAGATAGTGCCTGGCAAGCTGAGAAGGATGGGAAGATTCTCTGGCAAGACACCCAGGAGAAAGAAGGCATACATAAAACTCAAGGAAGGCTACACCATAGATATATTTGGAAGCGGTGGGGTATAAGAGATGGCCATAAAGGTATACAAACCAACATCACCTGGTATAAGGGGAATGACCACCCTGGTATACGAGGGGCTGGCAAAGAAAAGGCCAGAGAAGAGCCTTACTCTGCCCAAAAAGCGTATATCAGGGCGTAACTCCAGCGGAAGGATTACCGTAAGGCGCCGTGGAGGCGGGCACAAAAGACTTTACAGGATAATAGACTTCAAAAGAGATAAACACAACATACCCGCAAAGGTCAGTGCCATAGAGTATGACCCGAACCGCAGTGCAAACATAGCGCTTCTGAACTACGCTGACGGAGAGAAGAGATACATAATAGCCCCGGAGGGGCTCAAAACAGGAGACACAGTCATTGCGGGTGAGGATGTGGACATAAGGGTTGGCAACGCACTGCCACTTCGTTCCATACCACTGGGAACATTCATACACAACATAGAGATGAAACCCGGAAAGGGTGGCCAGCTTGTTCGTGCAGCAGGCACATACGCACAGCTTACCGCAAAAGAGGGTGATTACGCCATCATAAAGATGCCAAGCGGAGAGATAAGGCTCATCCACCAGGACTGTTATGCCACCATAGGCCAGGTGGGTAACATTGACCACGAGAATATAAGCATCGGCAAGGCAGGCAGAACACGCTGGCTCGGAAGAAGACCAAAGGTGAGGGGTGTGGCAATGAACCCGGTTGACCATCCGCACGGTGGTGGCGAGGGCAAAAGCAAGGGCGGAAACCACCCCATGAGCCCCTGGGGTATGCCAACAAAGGGGTATAAAACAAGAAGAGAAAAACCATCTGATAAGTACATACTGAAGAGGAGGAGATAAGGGGTGAGGTCTTCCAAAAAGGGTCCTTTTGTGGATGAACACCTGCTGAAGAAGGTAACACAGGCCAGGGAATCGGGCTCGAAAAAGGTTATTAAGACATGGTCAAGAAGGTCAACCATAATACCAGAGATGGTGGGTCTTACCATAGCGGTGCACAACGGAAAGAAGTTCATACCCGTGTTTATTACAGAAAACATGGTGGGACACAAACTCGGTGAGTTTGCACCCACAAGAACATTCCGCGGACACGCGGGACTTAAAAAGACAAAGGTGGGTAAATAGACCATGGAGGCACGGGCTGTTGCAAGATATGTGAGGGTATCACCACGCAAGGCAAGGCTTGTGATAGACCTTATAAGGGGCAAGAAGGCAGAAGACGCTCTAAACATACTTGCCCTTAACAGAAAGGCCGTAAGTAGAGTTATATCAAAGGTGCTTAAAAGCGCCATAGCCAATGCAGAAAACAACAATAACATGGATATTGATAGCCTCTATGTGAAAAAGGCCTTCGTGGACCAGGGCCCTGTTATGAAACGCATAAGACCAAGGGCCATGGGAAGGGCAAATATCATACGCAGAAGGACAAGCCATATAACAATAGTGCTTGAGGAAAAAAGCTAAAAAGGAGGAGAGGCCTTGGGGCAGAAGGTTCATCCAAATGGATTCAGGCTGGGAATATACAAGACCTGGCTGTCACGCTGGTACGGTGAGAAGGACTACGCCAGGTTCGTCCACGAGGATAAAAAGATAAGGGAGTTTCTCAAAAAGAGGCTATACCATGCGGGAATATCCAGGATAGAGATAGAAAGAACCGGTGATAAGGTGCGCATCATAATACACACCTCAAGGCCTGGTATAGTGATAGGTAAAAGGGGTGCAGAGATAGAGACCATGAAGAAGGAGCTTGGCAGGTTCGTTACAGGCAAGGTGGATATAGACATAGTTGAGGTCAGAAAGCCAGACCTTGACGCCCAGCTTGTTGCAGAGAGTGTGGCACTTCAGCTTGAAAGAAGGGTGAGCTTCAGAAGGGCCATGAAAAAGGCGGTAAGCTCTGCAATGAGGATGGGTGCAAAGGGTATAAAGATTATGTGCTCTGGCAGGCTCGGTGGTGCAGAGATAGCAAGAACAGAGTGGTACAGGGAGGGCAGGGTGCCCCTTCACACACTGAGGGCTGACATAGACTACGGTTTTGCAGAGGCAAAGACCACCTACGGGGTCATAGGTGTGAAGGTCTACATATACAGGGGAGACTTTGCCATCCACCAGGAGAGTGCAGAGTCCACACAGCCCGCACAGCCCCCGCAGGGTGTGTAAGGAGGAGTATTAGCCATGCTGATGCCAAAAAAGACAAAGTATCGCAAACAGCAGAGAGGCAGAAGAAAGGGCATGACCAAGGGTGGTGCAACCCTTAACTTTGGTATGTACGGGCTCAAGGCAACGGGCAGGGGATGGATTACCTCAAGACAGATAGAGGCTGCAAGGGTGGCCATAACAAGAC
>JALUQR010000113.1 GCA_027017505.1 bacterium | reverse complement strand
TCTGGAGTGCCATCTCCACTGCAGAGACAGCGGTAATCATATCGAATGTGTCTATGTATCCCAGGTGTGCTATACGGAATATCTTACCCTTGAGTTTATCCTGCCCGCCTGCAACTGTAACGCCCATTGTATCGCGCAGGTATTTTACGAACCTTGCACCATCCACCTCCTCTGGCAGGTAGACTCCTGTTGCTGCGGGACTCGGGCTTTCAGGGGCAAGAAGCCTTAATCCTAAGGCCTTCATGCTCTCCCTTGCTGACCTTGCCAGTATCCTGTGTCTTTCAAAGACATTTTCAAGCCCCTCTTCTTTTATCATGAGCAGGGCCTCTCTGAGCCCTGTTATAAGGGAGACTGCTGGTGTGTAGGCTGTGGTCTGTTTTGCAAGGTTCTTTCTTTCCTTTTTCAGGTCAAAGTAGTACCTCGGACATCTGGCCCTTTCTGCAAACTCCCACGCCTTTTTACTCAGTGCTATGAATGCAAGCCCTGGTGGAAGCATGAATGCCTTCTGCGAGCCACTTACGAGCACATCTATACCCCACTTGTCCATGGGTATGTCCATGACACCCACAGCGGTGATGCCATCCACAACTGTTATGGCGTCGCGGTCTTTTGTGAGCTGTGCAAGCTCCCTTACCGGATGCTCCACGGTGGTGGATGTCTCACTTGCCTGGCAGAGTATGCCCCTTATGTCGGGGTTTTTATCCAGCACCTCCTTTACCACCACCGGGTCAACTGCCTTGCCCCACTCCACATTTATCCAGTGAACCTTCAGCCCGTAGCTCTCTGCTATCTGTCCCCATCTCTCGCCAAACTTTCCACCGTTTACAACAACCACCTCATCGCCAGGGGAGAAGAGGTTGGTTACCGCACTCTCCATGGCCCCCGTACCCGAGGATGCCAGTATGAGCACATCCTCTTCGGTCTGGAAGACATACTTTAAGAGGTTTGCGGTCTCTTCAAAGACCTTTGAAAACTGGGGTGTTCTGTGGTGTATTACGGGCTGTGCCATGGCAAGTAGCACCCTTGGTGGCACAGGGGTTGGCCCAGGGGCAAGCAGATAATCCTTTCTCATAGTAGTGCCTCCTTTGGTTCTTAACTCTACTGTAGAAAAATAAAAACTAACAGAGGCCTATGTAACTGTCAAGAGAAAATTTACCCAGCATTTAGGGGCCTTGTGGACAGGAAGCTGGAGGGCAACGGGATACTCTTTCATGCGTACTTTCTTGCAATGTTCACTATTTCCTCTGCAAAGAAGGGTTTTCTGAGAAACTCCTCTATCATACCCTCTTTTATGCCCTCGAATATTATCTTTTCTGCATCCTTGTAAAAGCCTGTAAACAGCACCACCTTTGCATCCTTTCTTATCTGTTTTATCTTTCTGAAGGCCTCAAGCCCGTTCATCTTTGGCATGACTATGTCCATGAATATAAGGTCGTAGTGGCTTTTTGCTATCTCTTCCACCGCCTTTATGCCATCTGTAACATAGTGTGCCATGAAGCCTGCGTCTTTCAGAATCTCCGTCATACCTATTCCCACTGATTCCTCGTCATCCACTATGAGTATCTTCTTTTTCAGTGGTTGAGAGGGCATTCTCTTTTTCTTTCTCTCTTCCCTTCCGAGTGGTATCGCCTCCTGCATCATCCTTGCCTCCTTTCCTTGGGGTATTTTCGTACACAGGCAGAAGAACCCTGAAGACGGTACCCTTTCCTGGTGTGGTGTCAAACTCTATGATGCCACCGTGGGTTTCCACTATGCTCTTGCAGATACACAGCCCGAGCCCCACATTGAGCCCTCCACCCTTTTCCTTTGTTGTGAAGAAGGGATCAAATATCTTATCCTTCACTTCATCTGGTATACCACCGCCTGTGTCCTCCACCTCGCAGATGACAAACCTTCTGCCCTCCCTTTCTGTAACTCCTGTTCTTATGTATATACTGCCAGAGCCATACAGGGCATCCCTTGCGTTCTTTATGAGATTGAGGAAGACCTCCATCAGCTGTCCCTTGTTGCCCCTTACACAGGGAAGCTCCTGGGCGAGCTCTTCGTGTATCTCAACCGAGGTTGCCTTAAGCTCTGATATGAAAAGCGAGAGGGTGGACTTTATAACATCGTTCACATCCAGCTGTTCCATGGTATCTCTTGTGGGTCTTGAGTAGGACAAAAGGTCCACTATTATGTTTCTTGCCCTCAGGGATGCATCCCTTATCTTCTCCAGGAAGAAGTGGTTCGGGTCATCTTTCTTTACCCTTTTCAGAAGCACCTCTGTGATGGAGAGTATTCCTGCAAGGGGGCTGTTGAGCTCGTGTGCTATGCCTGCACCCAGCTCACCGAGGGATGCAAGTTTTGCCGCCTGCACCAGGTTTTTCTCTGATTCCTTGACCCTCCTGCACGCGTCCTCAAGCTTGTCCTTGTAGGACTCCATCTCCCTTAGTGTGCGATCGAGCTCTGCGGTTCTCTCCCTTACCCGTGCCTCGAGCTCTCTATCGCGCCTGTCTATCTCCTCTATCATGGAGTTAAAGCCCTCTGCAAGGCTTCCTATCTCGTCTCTGCTCTCCACAGGGGCACGCACAGAGTAGTCGCGCCTGAGTGATACCCCGCGCATGAGCTCTATGAGCCTCTGTATGGGGTCTGTAACCCATCTCTGAACCCTTGTAAGGAATATGTACGCAACACCAAAAGAGACGATCACCATGATTATAAACCCTGCAAGGTGGCGTCTGAAGTGCGAGTAAAGCCAGGTAAGGTCTGTCTCAAGGTACAGTGTGCCAAGCCTTTCACCACCATCCTCTATGGGATAGAATGCCTTAACACTGTTGCGGTTGTAGATGTGTGTGCCATCCGTGCGGACGGAGACAGGCACTGCCTCTTTCATGTGGCTGTGGCTTGCGATTATGGTTCCGTCCTTTCTGTATACCACTGCCTGCACCACATGCGGGGTGGTCTTCAGAAACATAAGAACCTCTGCCACCCTCTGCGGGTCATCGCTTTTAAGCGGGTGTATGAGGTTTCTCCTTATAAACTCTGCCTTCACATTGAGTTCGTGTGTTGCAGAATCTCTGAATATTATTATCTCATCCAGTATGTGTATTGCACTTGCCAGAAATATGACTATACCCGTGACCGAAAGAGATATAATCATCATCTTGTGTTTTATGGAGAGGTCACGCAATATATCCTTGAGTCTTCTCATGCCAGACCTGTGGTTCAAGGTTGATATACCGCTCTGAAAGCAGTTTATGGACCTATGAATGTGAAACAAAGATGCAATAAAGAGTGGTCATACCGCCAGAGAAAGGCATCATCACCTCAGGGAATAGATACATTCCCCCTGTAGAGTGCACTCACAAAGGCACTAACACACTGTGGGTCGAACTGCACCCCTGAGAATCTCTTAAGCTCCTCCACTATTGTGTCCCTGGAGAGTGCCTTTCTGTACGGCCTGTCAGATGACATGGCATCCACCGTATCTGCAACCGCTATTATGCGTGCAAAAAGTGGAATCTCATCTGCCCTCAGGCCATCGGGATAGCCCCTGCCGTTGTACCATTCGTGATGATGCCTTATGGCCGGTATTATATCTTCAAGCTGTTTAATGGGCTTGAGTATCTCAGCACCCTTTACAGGGTGTTGCCTCATCATCTCCATCTCGCTTCTTGAGAGTTTTGTGGGTTTATCCAGTATGGACTCATAGACACCTATCTTGCCTATGTCGTGCAGAAGGGATGCAAGCTCAAGCCTTTTGAGCTCCTTCTCGCCCATACCCAGCTCCCTTCCTATTGCAACGGAGAATTCTGCAACCCTTCTTGAGTGTCCTGCGGTCCATCTGCTCTTTGCGTCTATCGTTTCCGTAAGGGTTCTGACCGTTCCCCAGAAAAGCTCTTCCAGATCCTCCACAAGGCTTGCGTTCTCAAGGGCAACAGAGAGCTGTGTGGAAATCTTCTCAAGTGTTGAGAGGTCTTCTGGTACAAAGCCAGAGGGGCGATGTGACAGGGCTATGAGCACCCCTGCTGTCTTTCTCTTCACGACAAGTGGAAGAACCACCGCAGAGAAGAAGCCCTCCTTGAGAAGTGTCTCCTCAAACCTTCTGGGTGTCTTTCTGTCTCTGAAGTTTGGCTCGAACACGGGATTGCCCGTTCTAACAGCCACATTTATGTCCATATCCGCCTGGCTTATGCGTTCTCCCTTTTTGAAGCACCCCACCGCATAACCCGATGCGTAGACAAACTCTCCTGTCTCCTTATCGAGGATAAGTATCAGTGTGCCATCTGCGGGTACCACAAGGGATATCATCCTTGTAACTGTATCGAATATCTCAGAGGGCTTCAGCGTGGACAGTATGCATCTGTCTATCTCGTGCATGACCTTTATGGTCTCTATCTTGTGTGAAAGCTCCATGGCCTTATCCACGCTTTCCTTGTAGAGGTGGGCCTCTTCCAGCGAGAGTGAGACCTGGTCTGCTATACCGTGGAACAGCTCCAGCTCTCTCTGTGAAAGTTGCATGGACCTGTAGCCATCCTTTGTGAATATACCGAACATAAACCCCAGTGGACCTGTTCTGCCCTCAAACGGTATGATAAGAGCCCCCTTTATATCTTTCAGCACCTCGAACACAGACCCCCTGAGGGCCTCCTCCACATCGCTGTAGACCACGGGTGCACCCCTTTCCATCACCTCTTTTACGAGGGGAAACTCTCTGTCAACAGGGGTGGTTCTGAAAAGTGAGACCACCTCATCTGACAGCCCCTTTGCATACTCAAACCTGAACACCCCCTCTTCCTTATCCCACAGGTACACTATGCACACATCACAGCCTATTATCTTGCCAGAGCACCTTGCAACCTCCTCTATAAGCCTGTGTCTGTCGGTTGTGTGTGCGGTTGCATGTGCTATCATGAGAAGATTCGCAGTTCTTTCCTTTTCCTCCCAGAGTTTTTCGAAACTGCTTTTAAGTTCCTCCTCTGCACGGCGCTGGTCTGTTATGTCCTCGTGCACATGGATGGAGAAGAACTCACCGAGCATCTTATCCCTCACGGGATATATCTTCAGCCTGTATATCCTCTTTTCTGGCACAACTACTTCTTCAAGCACATCCTGTGCCATTCTGTGGTCCACACAGTTGCATACGGGTTTATGGGTAAATGGGAACACCTGGTAGTAGGGTCTTCCGATAAACTCCTCGTACGGTATGCCTGCGACATCCATGTATGCCCTGTTTGCCCTCATTATCCTGTACTTTTCATCGTGTATACAGATGGGGTCTTTTATAGCATCGAAGGTTATCTCCCACTCCCTCTTTGCCCTCATTATGCGGTGTCCTGTCTCGTTGAGGTCTTCAAGGATGTAGAGCATTGCCCTTCTGGTATCCTCAAGCTCACGCTCTCTTTCCCTGAGTCGCGAGAGTTCCTCCCTCAGGGCTCTGACCTCTTCTTCCAGTTCCCTTATCCTTTTCACCCCTCTATTGAGCACCTTCAAGCTCATCTATACGCTTCCTCAGCCTGATTATCTCCTTTCTGAGTTCCTCCATCCTGAGTTCTCTGCCCACCATCACCCTGTTCATCCTCTCAAGGTCATCTATTTTCTGTTTAAGTTCCTCCTCTATCTCAAGCCTTCGGGTTATATCCCTCATAATACCTATTCCGCACCATACTCCCCTTCTTCTGACCCCTGCAAGGGATAACTCCACCGGCACCTCTGTGCCGTCCTTTCTCACCCCTCTTGTTTCTATGGTTTTTCCTATATATTTACCCTCGCCTGTCGTTGAGAACTTTTTGAACCCTTCCGCAAACTGCTGATGCAGTCTCTCGGGTATTATGAGTTTGTAGAGTTTTCTTCCCATGGCCTCGTTCTGGCTGTAGCCGAACATTCTTTCAGCAGCCCTGTTCCAGAAGGTTATGCTTCCCTTGTGGTCCACCATCACTATGGCATCCAGTGCTGACATGGCTATGGTTCTGAAGACCTCCTCGCTCTCTGCAATATCACTCAGATAGCTCCTGTAGGATGTTATATCCACGAAGTACTCAACCCTTCCTCCACCTGCTGGCAGGGGCTTGCTCCAGAAAAGAAGCCACCTTTCTTTTCTTCTGCCCTGTGCGGGCATGTGGCACTCCATGCCTTCTATGGAGGTGTTGTTTCTGTATGCTGAAAACAGCCTTCTTTCAAGGGCGTCCCCGTCTTCAAAGAGCCTTTTAAGCCTTTTGGTGAACAGCGCTGGTGTGGTTATTCCAACTGCGTCCTCCCTGCTCACCCCTGTAAGCTCCTCCATGCTTCTGTTCATCCACAGGATGTTAAGGTTGTCCGATAGTATGGCCATGGCAACATCCACATTCTCCATGGCCTGTTTAAGGATGTCGTGGGTACTGCTTATGTAGTTTTCTGGACCCATCTTGTAATCCCTCTTGTTCACACCACCTCTACCCTGTTACGGCCGTTTCTTTTTGCCATATAGAGGGCCTCATCTGCTCTTTTTACAAGCTCATCCACGGTGATGCCATCGTCCGGGAATGTGGCCACCCCGAGGCTTATTGTAAGGACACCACCGGGTTGACTTGCCTCACCCGGAAAACTTCTTCTTTCCACCTCGTGTCTTATCCTATCTGCAACCTTCACCGCTGTGTCCTTTCCTGTCTCTGGCAGTATTATGGCAAACTCCTCTCCGCCATACCTTGCGGGCACATCGTTCATCCTTATGGTGTTCTTTATGCACTCTGCGACACCCTTGAGCACCACATCGCCCTTCTGATGACCGTGGGTGTCGTTGTAGAGCTTGAAGTTGTCTATATCAGCCATTATGAGGGAGAGCCTTCTGTCGTATCGCTTTGCCCTTTCTATCTCCTCTGCAAGCCTTTTGTAGAAGTACCTGTGGTTGTAGAGCCCTGTGAGCCCGTCTGTTATGGAAAGTGCCTCGAGCTTGCGGTTAAGCTCCATGAGCTCTTCTGTTCTCTCCTTGAGTCTCTGTGCCATGTTGTTGAACTCCTCCACAAGGCGGTTTATCTCCATTCCATCCTTTATGTCTATCCTGTAGTCCAGGTTGCCAGAGCCTATAATCTTTACAGCCTTGTAGAGCTCTGCAATTGGCCTCACATTGTAGTGCATTATAAACGCAACCGCAGCAACCACAACCATACCCACCAGCACAAGACTCGTTACGATGAATTTCGTTATGGCCTTGCTCACCATGGCATCGTACTTATCCAGAGACACGGTAAGTGATATGGCACCGTTCACCTCTCCAATCTCTGCCATGTGACACCTCTGACATTCCTTCCTCACAAAAACTGGCATTATAAACCGCATCTTTCTTGTGCCATTCTCTGTGAACTCTTCCAGAATCTCCCTTCCCTCCTCTACAGCAATCCTTTCAAGCTCATCGCGTGGTGTTTCATCCTCCTCCACACCAAACTGCCTTTCCACAGGCTCACCGTGGATTATCCTTACCTCCTCTATACCCTCGATTTCGTTAAGCCTCTTTATTATCGCCCTGTTTTCCCTTCTTCCTCCCCCGTATCTCATTGAGGTGTAAAGCTCATCAAATATGATGCTGTTTACAAGCCTCAGGTTGTCCTGCTGTATACTCGCTATAAGCCTCTTCTCATGCGTTATGGCAAGGTAGAGTATTATCCCTATGCTCACTGACATAAAGACAACCACAGAGAGCAACAGCTTGTGGGAGAACCTCATGGACATAAAATCCGCTCTCTTTTTATAGACAGCCCGCTGGTGGGATGCTCAAAGATGGATAGTCCTTGGAGGCTGGCTAAAGAAAGACCACCTTCCCCATACACACCCCTCTTTTTCCGAAAAGACAGGTTGAATAAACCCATTAAATATAGTTGAAAATATTATATCAGCAGTTTAAAACATTTGCAATATCAGGCCATTTACACTCAGGTGGTTGACTTTTGCTGTAGACTCTGATAATCCTATGATGATGGACGATAGCCGGGGGAAAAGGTTTTTTCTCTTAGCCATAGGGGTAGTCCTCGCCATAATAATAGTGTTTACCATTATCGGTGAAAATGGACTTGTGGATGTAATCCGCCTGAGTAAGGAGCGGGAGAGGATAGTTCTCAAAAAGAAGGCCCTTGAGGAGGAAAACAGGGAGCTTGTGCGTAAAATCGAGCTTCTCAAGAGGGACAACCGTTACATCGAGGAGGTGGCACGAAGGGAGCTCGGCATGATTGGAAAGGACGAGATGCTCTACATCATAGAGGAATAGACTGTTCACAAGGCCTTCCCCTTAAAGTCCATCTTAAAACAGCTTCTTTTTTTAAAACCTTAACAGAGATTGCACACAGAGGAGTGTTTTATGGATAGAACCATAAAAGTTTCTGCCATACAGGTAATGGCATCTGAGAGCAAGAAGGACACCCTCAAGCGCACCGCAGAGCTCATAGGTATAGCAGCAGGGGAGGGCTCCAAGATTGTGTGTCTTCCCCAGCTTTTCAATCTTCCCTGGTTTGCCCACACCATGGACAGGAAGAACTTTCGCCTTGCAGAGGATGAAAACGGCATTACCATCTCCACCCTGAGGGAGCTTGCAGTGGCAGAGGGTGTGGTGCTCATAGCCCCGATATTTGAGAAGGCCCGTGATAGATACTTTAACACCGCCTTCGTTATAGGCACAGATGGCAGTATTATCGGCAAATACCGCAAGGTTCATGTGCCCCAGATACCACTGTGGGAGGAGCGTTTCTACTTCAGCCCAGGAGACACCGGCTTTCCTGTCTTCAACACACCCTTTGCACGCATAGGGGTGCAGATATGCTGGGATGCCTTCTTTCCAGAGGGCTTCAGGATACTTGCACTCAAGGGTGCAGAGGTGGTGTTCGTTCCCACAGCGTCTGCGTTCTACCATTCAAGGCTTAAGTGGGAGAGGTCTCTTTCTGCCACAGCACATGCAAACGGTTTTTTTGTCTTCAGGGTAAACCGCGTTGGCAGGGAGGAAAAACAGGACTTTTACGGAAGAAGCTTCTGTGCCAGGCCTGATGGAGAGTTTCTGGTAAAACCCGTTGGCTCTGGAGAGGCGGTGGTGGTTGCCACTGTTGACCTCAACCTCATAGAGACCGTCAGAAACGAATGGGTCTTCCTGCGCGACAGAAGGCCAGAAGTCTACAGACTCATCGCAGGAGAAGATGAAGAAAAGAGCGCTTGAACACCTCATCCAGAACATACTGGAGGAAAAACTCAAAGAGGGTATCATAAAGAACCCCGCAAGGGTGTTACTTGAACGCCCACCGAGAGAGGAACTCGGGGATTTCTCCACCAATCTGGCAATGCTTCTTTCCCGAAAGGAGCAAAAACCACCCCGCCAGATTGCAGAACTCATCGTTCCCTCGATAGAAGCGCTCGACTGTGTTGAAAGGGTTACGGTTGAGGGCCAGGGGTTTATAAACATCCATATCAAAAGAGAGTGCTGGTTTGAGACACTAAGGGAGATTCTTGAAAAGAGGGACTCCTACGGAGACTGCCCCCATGTGGGTAATGGAAGAAAAGTGCAGGTTGAGTTTGTAAGTGCCAATCCCACAGGCCCGCTTCACATAGGCCACGGCAGAGGGGCTGCGGTGGGAGATGCCCTTGCAAACATACTCAGCTCAGCAGGCTATGAGGTTACAAAGGAATACTACATAAACGATGTGGGCAGACAGATGTCCATGCTGGGCTATTCCCTCTATGTGAGGTATCTGGAGCTTCTCGGCAAAAATATTCCCCTGCCTGAAGACCACTACCAGGGTGAATACATACGGGAGATTGCACAGAGTTTTCTGCAGAAGTACGGCACAGAGTACGCAGAAGACCCCTTTGAGAAACACAGCCAGCTCTTCATAGAGTTTGCAAAGGACTCCATCCTTTCTGGCATAAAGAAAGACCTTGAGGACTTTGGCGTGAGTTTCGATGTCTGGTTCAGCGAAAAAAGCCTTTTCGAGCGTGGCCTCGTAGATGCAACAATAGAGGAACTCAAGGCCAGGGGTGTGGTGTACGAAAAGGAAGGAGCCCTGTGGTTCAGAACCACAGGGTTTGGCGATGATAAGGACAGGGTTCTCATAAAGAACGATGGCTCAACCACATACTTTGCATCTGATGTGGCCTACCACAGGGAAAAACTCCTGCGCGGTTTTCACACCATCGTGGATGTATGGGGGGCAGACCACCACGGCTATGCACCACGCATAAGGGCACTATTCAGTGCCCTGGGTGAAGACCCTGAAAGGCTTAAGATAGTGCTCATACAGCTTGTAAGCCTTAAGCGTGGTGGAAGACCTGTTGCCATGAGCACCAGAAAGGCAGAGTTCGTAACCCTTCGTGAGGTGATGGATGAGGTTGGAAAGGATGCTGTAAGGTTCATATTCCTTACAAGAAAGGCAGACGCCCACCTGGAGTTCGACCTTGAGCTTGCAAAAAGACAGGCCCCTGAAAACCCTGTCTACTATGTTCAGTACTGCCATGCAAGGATAATGAGTATCCTTGAGTTTGCGAGAAAGAACAACATAACCATACCCCACAGCCCCTCCACCAGGCTTCTGGAAAGGCTTGAGCTCAAAGAGGAACTCAGCATTATAAAGCACCTTTCAAGGTTTGAGGAGGTTGTGGAATCCTCTGCAAGCTCCTTTGAGCCCCACAGGGTTACATTCTACCTGAGAGAGCTTGCAGGCCTGTTCCATCCCTATTACAATACCCATCGTGTGGTCTCAGAGGATAGCGAGCTGAGCAGTGCAAGGCTTACACTCTGTATGGCAACCGCAGAGGTTGTAAGAAAGGGGCTTAGACTGCTCGGCGTGGAGGCTCCATCCAAGATGTAAACCACATTGCAGTGTCCATGCTTGAAGAGATTCTAAAAAAAGATGAACCCACAGCGGTTGCATACCTCTCGGGGCTGGGCTTTCCAGACGGCAGAAAGGCCTTAAGGGTGCTTAAAAACCTTCTTAAGGGCCCGCTTGGAGAAAGACTCAACAGGGTGGTAGAACTGTGTGCGGGTTCTGCACACATGGACTCTGCTGTGGTAAACCTCGAGCGGGTGGTTACAGCCCTTCCAGAACACACCGTAAGGTGGCTACTTGAGGACAAACACCTTGAAAGGCTCGTTCTTCTGTGCGGGGCATCGCCCTATCTTGTGGGACTTCTTCTGCAGAATCCCAGAGAACACATAAAGATAGTGTCAGAAAGAAGGCTCGGTGCAACAAAGACCAGAGAGGACTTCCTCAAAGAGCTCAGGGCCCTTACGGCAGACACTACCGGTGGGGCCTGCCTTGAGAGCATCCTCAGAAGATACCGCAACGGTGAATACATAAGGATAGGCCTGCGAGAGCTCACAGGGGTTGCAACCCTTGATGAGGTCTTCTGTGAGCTAACAGGGCTTGCAGACGCTGTACTTGAGGTTGCAACAGAGTCTGCCCTTCGGGAGCTTGAGAGTCTGTACGGCACACCCCTTTACAGGGCAGAGGATGGCTCGCTTAAAAGGGCAGAGTTCTGTGTGATAGGGCTTGGAAAGCTGGGTGGCGGAGAGCTCAATTTTCTCTCTGATGTGGACATAATCTACATATACTCAAGCGACAGGGGCCACACAAGCGGGGTGGAGGGAAGGAAAAACTCCTCCCTTACACTGCATGAGTTCTTCTCAAAAGTGGCAGAAAGGGTTACAAGGCTTGTCTCTGCCATAACAGAGGAGGGCTTTGCATTCAGGGTGGACCTCAACCTAAGGCCTGAGGGAAGGTCTGGCGACATAGTCAACTCCCTGAGAAGTGCAGAGATATACTACGAGAGCTGGGGGCAGACCTGGGAACGGGCTGTTATGATAAAGGCACGCCATGTTGCAGGTAGCCACACCCTTGCAGAACGGTTCATCCAGATGATTCAGCCCTTTGTGTACAGAAAGTATCTGGACTTTACCGCCATAGAGGAGATAAAACAGCTCAAGGCACGCATAGACATAGAGCTTTTAAGAAAAAGGGCAGACAGAATTGATGTAAAACTCGGCAGGGGTGGCATAAGAGAGATTGAGTTTTTCTGCCAGGCACTCCAGCTCATATATGGTGGTAGATACAGAACCCTCAGGGTAAGAAGCACCACAGAGGCCATAGACAGGCTCACAGAGAGGGGGCTTCTGTCCAGAGAGGATGGCACACTGCTTAAGGAATCCTACATATTCTTAAGAAGGCTTGAGCATCGCCTGCAGATAGTCCATGGCACACAGACCCAGGCACTGCCAAGGACATCGGAAGAGCTCACAAGGGTTGCAAAAATGCTGGGGTTCAAAAACAGGGATGAGCTCTGGCAGAGGTATCACTCCGTAACCACAGAGGTGCACCGCATCTACAGCACCCTGTTTTACGGTTCCCAGGAAGAGCTCAAACGGGACATACCAGAGGATGTGCTTCTGCTGCTGTCCCGCAACATAGGGAATAAGGAGATGGAGGAGATTCTCAAAAGACTTGGCTTTGAAGACACTGAAACGCCCGCAAGGATAAGGCTTTTAAGAGATGGCCCGCCTTTTCTGCATCTGCCAGAGAGGGCAAGGATACTGAGGGAAAGGATACTTCCATACATCATCATGAGGGCATCGGAGACAGCAAACCCTGATATGGCACTTCTGAACATGGAGCGTTTCATATCCTCTGTAGGGGCAAGGACAGCCCTCTATTCGCTTCTATCAGAGAATCCATCCCTACTGCGCGAGCTTGTAAAGATATTCGGCTCAAGTGCCTTTCTCTCAAACACCCTTATAGCACAGCCCGAAAGCCTGGACATCCTGCTATCAGAGGAGATGGCAGTACCCCACAAAAAAAGGGAGACCATGCAGAAAGAGCTTGCAGGGCTTATCTCTGAAACAGAGGACTACGAGGAATGGCTGGATATTCTCAGAAGATACAGAAAACAGGAGACCTTCAGGCTCGGGCTACAGCACCTTGCTGGCACACTCTCTGCAGAGGGGCTTTCAGAAGAGCTCACCACCCTTGCAGAGGTCTCTCTTGAGATGGCCCTCAAGATTGCCATAAGGGTCTTAAGCCCAAGATACGGACTACCGCAGGACAGAAGGTTCGCCATAATAGGAATGGGCAAACTCGGGGGCAGAGAGCTCATCTATGGGTCTGACCTGGACATAATATTCGTCTACGGTGATGAGGGCGGACAGACCGATGGCGCAAAGACCATCACAGACCACGAGCTCTATGTAAAGTGTGCCCAGAAGATAATAAGCATACTCTCTGTAAGGACAAAGGAGGGCATGGTGTTTTCCATAGATACAAGGCTACGGCCCACGGGCAGGTCTGGTCCTCTTGTGGTCTCAAGGTCTGCCTTTCTGCGCTACCACAGAGAGAAGGCCCAGCTCTGGGAAAGACAGGCAGGCATAAAGGCAAGGATGGTTGCAGGCTCAATGGAGTTTGGCAAAGGGCTCACAGGAGAGCTCAAAAAAATAATATTCTCTGGCCCCCTTAAGAGAGAGGACATAGAGGAGTTTCTGCGCATAAGACAGCGGATGGAGGAGGAACTTGCTCGGGAGAGTGCGGAAAGGTTTGATATAAAAACAGGCAGGGGCGGGCTTGTGGATGTGGAGTTTCTGGTGCAGATTCTCCAGCTTCATTATGGCTGGAGGTTTGAAAACCTGAGGACAGAGAACACCCTTACCGCACTCAAGGAGCTTAAACTTTCAGGTATCCTGACAGCGAAGGAATACCAGATACTGCTTTCTGCCTACAGCTTTTACAGACAGATAGAACTTGCTTTAAGGATAATCCACGATACCCCTGTGTGTGTTATAAAACGGGGCTCACAGCCCGTGCGTGCCCTTGCAAGAAGGCTCGGCTATACCGATGAGGAGGACTTCATGGAATACTACCTTGAAAAACGGGAGACTGTAAGAACACTCTATCTGGAAAAACTCAACCGCATAAAGGGCTCCACAGGCTAACCCATAAACCCTGCTATTGTCCTCAGAAGCTCTGCCTTGCCCTCGCCCGTGCGGGCAGAAAAGGTTATAACCCTTTCCACCCCGAGTGCCCTCCTTATGGATGCAGTCCTCTGGGAGAGCTGTCCCCTGGGAAGCTTGTCAACCTTTGTAAGAACGGTTATAACGGGCTTTCCCACATGCGCAAGGTAATCGTAAAGTGTGTGTTCAAGCTCATCGGGCTCTCTTCTCACATCTATGAGCACCACAACCCCCCTGAGTTCTGCCCTGTTCTCCATGTATCCCTCTATCATCTTCTGCCACATAAGGCGCTCTTTCTTTGATACCCTTGCATAGCCGTATCCTGGCAGGTCCACGAAGTAGAACCTGCGGTTTATAAGGTAGAAGTTTATGGTGCGTGTCTTACCAGGTGTGGAGCTTGTGTGTGCCAGTTTTTTTCTGCCCGTTATGGTATTTATGAGGGTGGATTTGCCCACATTGCTCCTGCCAGCAAAGGCAATCTCTGGAAGGCCATCACGGGGAAGCTCATCCTTTCTGACACAGCTTTTCACAAACTCTGCAGAGAGTATCCTCATGGAAGGTACTCTTTGAGCTCCTCAACGAGGTTATCCACAGAGAGCCTTTTCTGTGTGCCATCCTTCATGTTCCTCAGTGTAACCACACCCTCTTTGAGCTCATCCTCTCCAACGATGAGCACATAGGTAACACCCAGTCTGTCTGCCCTCTTCATGGCACTTTTAAGGGATACCCCGCTTCTCAGCTCCATGAGTGTTTTTATACCTGCCCTTCTCATGGAGCACGCAAGCCCCTGCACGCTTTTCTGTGGCTCTGTGCCCAGTGGTATGAGATAGAAGAGGGGCTCTTCTCTTAGAAGGGCTGCATCCACAAGAAGTGCCACCCTTTCGATGCCGATGGCAAACCCGAAACAGGGAGTGTCTGCTCCACCGAGCTCCTTTACAAGTCCATCGTACCTTCCACCTGCTGCTACGGTGTTCTGTGTGCCGAGCCTTGGTGAGTCCACAACAGCCTCGAAGGCCGTACGCGTATAATAATCAAGCCCCCTTACCATACGGGGGTTTATCCTGTAGGTAACCCCGAATCCTTCAAGCCCCTTTACGAAACCATCAAAGTGGGCCCTGCAGTCCTCACAGAGATGCTCGTATATGTGGGGTGCACCTGCGGTAAGCTCCCTGCAGAGAGGGTTCTTACAGTCAAGTGCCCTGAGGGGGTTCTTCTCTGTCCTTCTTCTGCAATCTCCACAGAGTCTGTCCCTTACATCCAGAAGAAACGCCTTTAGCTTATCCCTGAAGCTCCCCCTGCACACAGGGCAACCAAGGGAGTTTACCTCAAACACAACCCCTTCAAGTCCAACTCTGCTGAACACACTGGAAAGCATCTCAAGAAGCTCTGCATCCACAAGGGGGCCCTCATCACCCAGCACCTCAACACCTATCTGGTAGAACTGCCGATAACGCCCCTTCTGGGGCCTTTCGTAGCGAAACATTGGCCCCCTGTAGAAGAGCCTCCACACAGGGGCCTTCATATGGAGTGAGTGCTCTATGTATGCCCTTACCACCCCGGCTGTGCCCTCTGGCCTTAAGGTGAGAGATGTGCCAGAGAGGTCAGAAAATGTGTACATCTGTTTTTACACTATGTCCGTGGTCTCGCCAAGGGTTCTCAAAAAAAGTTCGGTCTTTTCCACCAGGGGTAGCCTTAACTCTTCAAAGCCGTAGTTTCTGAACACACCTATAGCTGTATCCTCTATGAAGCTCAAGAGTGTGCTTTCAGGTGGAAGGATGTCGTTAAACCCTCTTATGGCTGTTATCCTGCTACCCAAATCAGAATACCTCCTGTGTGAGACTCAGCGGGAAAAGAGAGGCTGAAAAAAAGACTATTTGTCATCAAGGGATAGATGTTCAAGAATTATATCGTCTATGGACTCTTCCTTATGGAAGGCGGGCCTGTGTTTGTGTTCTGCCCTGTCAGCCCTGCGGACACCGAGTTTGTCGTCCAGCTCGCCGTTGAGCAGTGCCTTTATGAGCGAGAGATGCTGTTCCCTCATGAGCTCCCTTACCACTTCCTCAAGCCTCTCAAACTTGAGTATGTCCGCATAACTGGTCTTCCTTGAGGCAACAATGGTGCCATCTCTGAAGACAAGGGTGGTTATAACAGGGTTCTTCCTGCCCCCGTCCTCTGTCTGTATGTGATAGAGCTTGCCCCTGTATCTTATGTTCTGGTTGAGTCCAAGTAGCATCCCTATAAACCCCTGTCCCTTAAGATTTTTTTACCACATTAACGCCACAAGTGCAAGGACAAAGCAAAGGATTTCCACAAAAAGCACCTTCCAGGGCAGGTTGACTGCTTCCCATATGCTGATATACTTTGATTAGGGGCTGTTCACCACTGGTAAGGAGAGAAAACAACCGCATTTTTAAACCTTACTTCATATCATCTTTGAGGAGGTGAACAGCCATGGGCACATTGATGAGCGAACTGATAGAGGAGGAGGACGAGGTAGGCAGATTCTACAGAAAACTAACCAGATATGCCACACTGGATACAGAGCTTTTTGATTTCCTTTCCGAGATATCAAGAGATGAAGAGGGTCATTCCAGGATACTCTGGAAGTTTGACAGATGGATACAGAAACTTCCAGAGGCCCACCTCTACAGAACCTTCGGCATAACACTGAAAAACATAACCACAGAGGACAGAGACCGCTCACGCCTTGTAATGGAGGAATGTCTCAATAAGGCAAAGACCCACAGGCTCGATACAAGGGGTATGCTTGAGTATGTTGCGGTCATAGAGGAGATGGAGTGGAGTGATGCCTTTGTGGATGCCATAAACACGGTGCTACTTAACAGCATAAAGTACGGTGCGAAGGAAATCATACCCTTTATCTCTGGCATAGAACGGCATCGCAGTTTCATAGAGAGATTCCTGCTCGCAAGGGGTGTGGACCATGGTTACATAGACAGGCTCAAAAGGATACCCTTTTTGTGGAAGGAAAAGGTGCTCGTTGTGGATGACTCTGAGAGCACAAGAGAGTTGCTTACAGAAATCCTCTCTGAGAACATGGTGGTGCGTACCGCAGAAAACGGCAGAGACGCACTGAATATACTCAAGAACGACTACTTTGCGGTCATAATATCTGACATCCACATGCCCGTTATGGATGGTATAGAGTTCTACCACAATGTGGTGAAGTATCATCCCTCCATAGGCAGTAGGTTCATCTTCTTTTCGGGGGAGTGTGATGAATACGAGGCCTTCTTTAAGTCCAGGGGGCTACCCTTCATACCAAAGTGCTCAACGGTCAAAGACATAGTGGATGTGGTCTGCCACATACTGGACAGGACAAGGCTTCTGGTGCAGAGGGATATTTAGGGGTCAGTACTTGGACACATTTATTTCATCCATCCTGCCCGTTACCATGAATATGATGCGTTCTGCTATGTTTGTCACCCTGTCTGCTATGCGTTCCAGGTTGTGGGCAACCCACAGAAGGTAGGTTGCACCCCGTATTATCTTTGGGTTCTCTATCATGAGCATTATGAGCTCCCTGTAGACCTGCTCGTAGAGGGCATCCACCTCGTCGTCCTCACCGCACAGGGCATTGGCCGTGTCCACATCCCTTTCTATGAATGCCTTCAGCGAGCGCTCGAGCATGGAGACAGCCTTCTCACTCATCCTGGGTATATCTATGAGGGGTTTCACCAGCGGTTCCCTGCCTATCATTATGTTTATCTTTGCTATACCCTCTGCGTGGTCTCCTATGCGTTCAAGGTCTGTTATGATGTTCAGTATGGCTGCGATTATCCTTAAGTCTCCTGCCATGGGTTGCTGGGTGGCTATAAGATAGAGACAGCGGTCTTCTATCTCAAAGCGTTTTTTGTTTATCTCAAGGTCTCCCTTTATGAGCTTTTTTGAGCCCTCCAGGTCTCTCCTTTTAAGCTGTTCCACGGAGTTTCTGACAGCATTTGAGACCATCCTGCCCATCTCAAGAAGCTCCCTTTTGAGCTCCTCCAGGGCCTTGTTGTAAGCCTCCCTTGTCATCTGTGGTCCTCCTTTTTTTCCGGGTTAGCCGAACCTGCCAGTTATGTAGTCCTCTGTAAGTTTGTTTGCAGGGTTGGTGAATATCTTCTCCGTACTACCGTACTCTATGAGCCTGCCCATCATGAAGAATGCGGTGTAGTCAGACACCCTTGCTGCCTGTTGCATGTTGTGGGTTACTATTATTACCGTGTAGTCCTTTTTGAGTTCTGTTATGAGGTCTTCTATCTTTCCCGTTGCAATGGGATCGAGCGCAGAGCATGGCTCATCCATGAGGATTATCTCTGGTCTGACTGCTATTGCCCTTGCTATACACAGGCGCTGTTGCTGTCCGCCGGAGAGTGAATAGGCAGATTTGTGCAGTCTGTCCTTTGTCTCTTCCCAGAGGGCTGCGGACTTAAGTGCCATCTCAACCCTGTGGGCAAGCTCTTCCCTGTCTTTTATGCCCATAAGCCTCAGGCCAAAGGCTATGTTCTCGAATATGGACATGGGAAAGGGTGTGGGCTTCTGAAAGACCATGCCGATTTTACTGCGAAGCTTTATAAGGTCCACATCCTTATCAAGGATGTTTCTTCCATCTATTATTATCTTTCCCTCGTAGCGGTTTCCTGGATACAGGTCATGCATGCGGTTGAGGCACCTTAAAAATGTGGTCTTGCCACAGCCAGATGGCCCTATAAATGCGGTAACAGTGTGGGCCTGTATGGACAGGGTTATATCCTTAAGTGCGTGCACATTTCCAGCATAATAGAAGTTCAGCCCCTGCACATCTATCACAATATTTTCCACCTGCCGTACCTCCTGAAGATGATGAATCTTCCGAGAAGTGTTACCACAAGTATGAAAACAGTTATCACAAGGGATGCTGCCCATGCCTGGGCGTGCCAGCTCTCGTAGGGGCCCATGGCATACTGGAACACCGTGACGGTGAGCGATGGCACAGGCTCGTTCATGTTAACGGAGAAAAAGGTGTTGTTAAAAGAGGTGAAAAGTAGCGGGGCGGTCTCTCCCGCAACCCTGGCGACAGAAAGCAGTATACCAGTGAGTATACCTGCTGATGCCCCCCTGTAGACAACAGAGAGTATCACCCTGTAGTACGGTGCACCCAGGGCAAAGGCTGCCTCACGCAGTTCCCACGGAACGAGCTTCAGCATCTCCTCTGTGGTTCGTACGATTATGGGTATCATTATGAGTGCAAGTGCAAAGGAGCCTGCCCATCCGTTGAAATGCCCGAAGGGCTTTACCAGTATGGCATACGCAAAGGTGCCCACCACTATGGATGGCACACTGGTCATTATGTCTGAAAGAAGGCTTATGATACGGGCTATCCTGCTACCACGGCCGTACTCTGCAAGAAAGGTTCCACCCAGAAGTCCCAGGGGCACACCAAAGAGTGCTGCAAAGAAGGTGAGAAGAAGCTGACCCAAAAAGGCGTTCCTGAGCCCCCCGCCCTCGATGCCCGCAGGGGCAGGGTCTTCAAGAAAGAGCGAAAGGTTGAGTGCACCCACACCCTCTATGACCACATCCACAAGTATGAAGAAGAGCCAGAAAAGCCCTATGCCAGCAGAAAGCGTGCACAGCGAGATGGCCACAAGATTTTCCACACGCCTTTTCGTGTAATGGGTCATCCTGCACCACCCTTCTGCAAACGGTGTATGGTGAGCTTTGCCACACCAAGGGTCAAGAAGCTTATAACAAAGAGAATCAGCGAAAGATAGAACAGCGAGGACAGATAGATGTCTGTATCTGCCTCTGTGAATTCGTTTGCAAGGGATACGGTGATGGTGGCCGCAGCGTCAAGAAGCGATGTGGTTATCTGATGTTTGTTGCCCAGAACGAATGCCACTGCCATGGTCTCGCCCAGGGCCCTTCCCATGGCGAGTATCACACCGCCAAATATGCCAAACTTTGAATAGGGAAGCACAATCTTCTTTATAACCTCCCATCTTGTTGCCCCCACCCCGTAGGCAGACTCCTTGACCATTGAGGGCACAAGGCTGAATGCATCCCTTGAGATGCTGGCAATAAGGGGTATTATCATTATGCTCAGTATAACGCCTGCTGTAAGAAGGTCTATACCCATGGGAACCCCTTCAAAGAGCCTGCCAACAACGGGAAGTCTGCCCAGGGTGGCCTGCAGGGCTGGCTCTATGTATTCTGCCATTATGGGCGAAAGGGTGAAAAGCCCCCACATGCCATAGATAATACTGGGTATGGCTGCAAGAAGCTCTATGGCAACAGAAACAGGGGCTTTTATGTAATCAGGGGCAATCTCTGTTACGAATATGGCTATGCCTATTGCCACTGGCACCGCAAAGAGAAGCGCCAGAAGGGTTGTAACCACGGTGCCGAATATGGTGGGCAGGGCACCAAAGAGGTCTCTTACAGGGTCCCACTCCTGAGAAAGGATAAACCCCACAATACCGAACTTCCTTATGGCAAGGTAGGACTCTGAAAAGAGGATGTAAAATATGCCAACAAGAAACAGGATAACCAGAAAGGCAGATAGGGCGGTCAGTATATAAAAAAGTGAGCCTGGAAGACTCCTCTCTCTGTTCATCCCTTAAGGGCTACCTCCGCAAGGTCTTTATAAATGATACACGAATTTATCCACACAGGCAACACAATATATGGACGCAGGCCAGCCCCTTTTCTGAGAGGGGGCGTTTTGTGATACCTGAGGGGCTGGCCCTGGTCTTACTTTTTGAGATAAGGAGGTGGTCAGTATATGCCGTTCTTTCTCCAGTATTCCCTTATCTTATCCTTAAGGTTCTGGGGCAGTGGCACATATACGAGCCTTTTTGCCACCTCATCGCCTGTTCTGTATGCCCAGTCGAAAAACCTTACGGTCTTTATGTTTGACTCTGTCTTCTCCCTTGCAAGAAGTATGAATGTCGCACCTGCTATGGGCCAGGCATTCCTGCCAGGGGCATTTACGAGCCAGAGGTAGAAGTGTTTTTCAGGCTCGAAGCGTGCGCTTGAGGCTGCCTCCTTGAAGCTCTCAAAACCTGGCTCAACGAAGTTGCCCGCGGGATTTTTAAGCACCACATGGTTCATCCTGTTCTGCTTTGCGTAGGCAAACTCCACATAACCTATGGAGCCCTTAAGCCTTTTGACATAGTTTGCCACACCCTCGTTGCCCTTGGCTCCTATCCCCGCAGGCCACTTTACAGACTTTCCAGCACCAACCCTCTCCTTCCACCTTCTGCAGGTCTGGCTCAGATAGGTGGTGAATATGGCGGTTGTGCCCGAACCATCGGAACGATGAACAACGGTAATCCTCTTGGAGGGCAGTGTAAGAGCTGGGTTGAGCCTCTGTATCCTCTCATCGTTCCAGAGGGTAATCTCACCCAGGAATATGCCACAGATTGTCTCCCCATCAAGCCTTAATTCTCCATTCTTCACCCCTGGTATGTTAACCACAGGAACCACCCCGCCTATAACCGTGGGAAACTGATAGAGCCTTTCCTTCTCAAGCTTTTCAGGCCTTACGGGTGCATCAGTGGCACCGAAGTCAACGGTTCTGTTAATTATCTGCCTTACACCACCACCAGACCCTATTGACTGATAGTTAAGCCTTATGCCTGTCTGCTTGTAATAGGCATATGCCCAGGCAGAATACACCGGATAGGGAAATGTGGCACCCGCTCCGTTGATGGTATCACCTGCATGAGAATGGCCCACCCCGAGAAATGTAACAAGCACGATAAGGAGAATAGCTTCAAGAAGGGTCCTCGTGTTCATGGTAATATGGCCTCCTTTTTTTCTGTCTCTGCATTCAGATTATAATGTGCTTATGTTACAGAATTATGACAGCATTATTAAAATTTTGCGACACCCCGAAAGGATATTTTAAGGAGGCTATCCTCGTGAGAGGAGTTTGTCGAAGAGCTCTATAAAACCCGGTTCATCCCACATTCTCTCGCCCACCACCTTTCCCAGAAACCTTCCATCCTGGCCTATGATGTAGCTTGTGGGCAGGGCAAATATCTCGTAGTTTCTTCTTACCTTTCCCTGAGGGTCAAGCACCACGGGGAATGTAACACCTGTTTCTTCCACAAACCTTTTTACCCTTTCTCTTCCACCCCTGTCCACATTTATGGCTATGATGACCAGCCCCCTGTGTTTGAACCTCTGCCAGAGCCTTTCCATGGAGGGCATCTCTGCTCTGCAGGGTGCACAGAAGGTTGCCCAGAAGTTCAGAAGCACAAGCTTTCCTCTGAAGTCCTTTAGCCTGAGCTCCTTACCATCAAGGGTGGTAAGGCTGAAGGCAGGTGCCTCCAGCCTTACCCGTGGCTCTATTATGCCGAGTTTTTTAAACAGCTCATCTGCCAGCACCCAGGATGCAGGCCCTGCAAGCACCATAAGAAGTGAGGTTATGAGAGCCAGTTTTTTCATGAGCTACCTTGAGTGCCTTTTAAGGTAGTCCAGAAGCATACGCTTTTCTTCGTCTGTAAGCAGCACCATGCCACCCCTTTCTGCATGTCTTTCCATCACACTCAGCATGTGTTGCCACTGCTCGTAGGTGTGGCGTTTCGGGTGTGGCACCGCATGGCACATGCCACACTTTTCTCTGTAGAGTCTTGCTGTATCAGAGTCTGGCTCTGGTATGGGGGTTGGCCTCATGGTGCATCCGTAAAAGAGAAGGATTATGGTCAATATCAAAAGCCTTTTCATGGCAAGACCTCCGCGGGTTGTTTTTTTTTGGCTCAGAAGCCGAGTCTGCTTCTGCCCTGCTTCTTCTTGCCCGTGTATCTTATACTCGATGGGGTTGGTATTTCCACATACCAGGTGAACATAATCCGCCAGTCCTCTTCCATCTGCGGGCCGTTCAGGTCCTGGTAGATGGGCAGTGACACGCCCACATCGAGTATGTGAAGTGGCCCTGGTTGCCACTGAAGCCCCAGGGTTGTGTGAAGTATGTGTCCGCCGTAGTTGTCAGGATCCCATGTGGGGGTTGTGTAATTTGAGCTCGGGTCCCCTATGGTAGCCCTGCCAGAGGAGCCATCCACAGCGGTATCCATCTCTCCTCTGATTTTACCCTGCACCTTACCATTCAGCTGTGCATAGGCAACCATGTCATAACGAAACTGATACATGCTGTAGAGGTCATAACGGAACTCAGAGCCCCAGCGCCAGCCTCTGGAGTTATCGTATAGCCTTGGTGTGTATGTGAGGTTTACACCCCACCACCAGGGAGTGCTCGAGCCCTGATAGAGTATGCCCACAACCGGGTCAAAGGTGCCTCCACCAAGTTGCATTCCATAGGGAAGAAGTTCCTTTTTTCTTGCGTCAACAGGGTGGTCTTTATTCTTTTCATCTATGGAACCTGTGGGAAGCACAAGCCCCAGAAGAAGCGAGACCTGACTTGTCGGTATAAGGGGATCATCGGTATAAAGCCTGTACTTTGTCATGAGCATGGTGTCTGCCATACCCTGGGACTCCATGGTAAACCCCGCTCTGCCTGTGGTTGAGGCCATCATGCTGTTAAACCTCATCTCCATCTCCTTTTTCATCCACATGAACATGAGCCCTGCAAAGAAGTCGTCTGTAAAGCTGTATCCCACCGCAAGATTCAGCATCTGCATGTCCATACGCTCCGGCACTGCCATGAACCTGCCCATAGCGGGCATACCCAGAAGTGAACCCGCACTTACACTGTGTGTGCCGTCTCTTAAGCCCTCCATCTTCATAAACGAAGGCTGTATCTTTAACCTTACCTCATGGGTTTCAGGCACGCCTCCACCAGGTATATTCATGGGCATGTTTCCACCACACTTGCCACAGCACAGCCCTATATACCCGTGTGAGGCCCTTGCCAGTACCAGCACCATGAATATGGATAGTACTGCCAGGATAGACCTTGCTTTCATGGGTAGACCTCCACAAACTTATTTGTGCTTAATCCGCAGATAGTAAGTGATTAGTAGTACGGATTAGCCTGTTTGTGGAGGTCTGTGCGGGGGGGTATGGGAGACCTCTTTGACAATCAAAGAGGTCTGTGGTTCAAACCTGCTGACAGGGTGCACCACTGAATCAGCAGGCCAGCCTGCTGTAAACTGCAGGTAGCCCTCATGGCCTGTCGTATGCTTGCCACTGTCAGCACCGTTGTAGACGGTAAGATAACAATCCTCGTGGGCATCCTTTTTGTGCTCATGCCCTCTTTTAAGCGGACAGCTCTCTGTGTTTTTACACAGGGTGTTTGTAACCTCACATATGTGGCTGTTTACAGAGCCTGTGGAAAGTGGTGCAAACCACACAGAAACGAAGGCGCATATCACAAAGGTTGCAATGACTCTTCTCATAACATCAGGCTTTCTTTGAAAACAATCTGTAAAAACAGAATATAACAAGCCCCGTAACCACTCCCCAGGACAGGGCAAGAAACAGCCAGCCTTTGATACTCATAATGGATATACCTTAATTTTATACTTCTTCAGGGTACTATTTCAACCTGTTTTTTTACTCCATGCCCATCTTATTGCCACTATGTGGAGCACGAAGAGGAGGGCAAGGAATCCTCTTGTGAACCATATTCCTCCGTCCTCCTTTGCGAGCACCTTTGGAAGTTGCTCGTAACCCCAGGCAATGAGTATCACCACAAGAAACAGTGGGGTTACATACTTCATAAGATAGAAGAACAGCCTTGGCACCCTTATGTGTGCCCCGCGGGTTATCTCCTGCCAGGCCTGTTCCGCATCAAATATCCACATGAAGATTATAAGCTCCAGAAGGGCAAGTATCACGAGCCCGAATGTTCCTGCCCAGAAGTCCATCTCATCGAGCCCGCCCTTTATGAACATGGGCACAGGCACGGAGACCACGAATATTATCATGAGTGCTGTTACAGACTTTTTGCGCGACCAGCCGAACTCATCCTCGAAGAATGCTATGGCAGGCTGGGACAGGGCAACCACAGATGTAAGCCCTGCAAAAAACAGCAGTAGAAACCACAGAAACCCGAAGAACTCTCCAAAGGGCATGTGGCCGAATATGGCCGGCATACTTATAAAGCCCAGCTTGAATGCTCCTCCGCTGGCTACCTCTCTTGCTCCATCGAACCCGAAGAATATCACCGCAGATACTATCGCTATTGTGGAGCCAAACACAACCTCTGCAAACTCATTGAGACTTGCAGTGGAAAGCCCGTCAAGGGCTATATCCTCGTCCTTTTTGACATAGCTTGCGTATGTGAGGATTGCACCTATACCAAGTGAGAGGGTGAAGAATATCTGCCCTGCTGCAGCAAGCCACACCTTTGGACTCAGAAGTCCGCTGAGGTCTGGCTCCCACAGAAAGGAGAATGCCCTTACTGCGTTCATCTCAGGGTCCACAGGAGACTTAAGTGTTACAACCCTTATAAACAGTATGCCTGCCATGATAAATAAAAGTGGTATGGCAAACTTGCTGAGCTTTTCTATACCACCGCTTATACCTCTTGCAAGCACCCAGAAGCTTATCCCCAGGGTTATAAAGAAGAACAGATATGCCACTGGCTCTGGCCTCATAAGCGGGCCCTCTGCGGTGGCACCTATGTAGTTGTAGAGGTAGTTCTGATAGGGGGCAAGATACTCCTTTGGAGAGCTCACCCCAGGGGTTACCTCAGGTGTGGGATAGAGGCTCAGAAGAGAGGAAAAGCTGAACGCAAGTGTCCACGAGCATATGTAGGTATAATAAATGAGAATCACCAGTGGAAGGAATATACCGAGCACACCCACATACTTTGCGAGCCTGTTCTTCCAGAGGGCATCGAATATGCCGGGGGCCGTGCCATGCCCCCTTACACCTCCGTATCTGCCGATACCCCACTCCACCCACATGAGTGGAATGCCAAGCACTATGAAAGAGATAAAATAGGGTATCATGAAGGCTCCACCACCGTTTTCCGCAGCCTGCACCGGAAACCTCAAGAAATTACCAAGCCCTATGGCATTGCCAGCCATGGCAAGTATAAGCCCTATTCTGCTTGCCCATTGCTCACGCTGGTTCACGGAGAAACCCCTCTACTTTACTTGATAATTCCTGATATATACAGGATTAGGGGTGGATTGTCAAATGGATTAAAAATGCTTGAACACAGGTCAGCCAGATTGATAAGATACACAGAGGGGGGCTTTATCCGTGAGGACGATGGCACATACTGTTATCTTTCTGGGTCTTCTCCTTGTTTCCCTTTCCCATGCGGTGGAAGACCCACAGGCACTCAAGAGGGGCTGTAACTCAGGTGTTGCCAGAGACTGCACAGCCCTGGGGCAGATGTACGAACAGGATGGAGGTGAAAGAAGGAACCGCTCTCTGGCTCTCAACTACTACAGGAGGGCATGCAGGCTTGGTGACGCCATGGGGTGTACCAGTCTGGGGCTTGCCTACCGCACCGAGGGAGATGTTCTTAAGGCAGAGTCTTACTTCAGGAAGGGCTGTGAGGGAGGGGATGCAAGGGGTTGTTTCTTCTGGGGTATGCTCTATCTTACAGGAGAAAGGGTAAAAGAGCCTTCCAGGAAAAAGGAGGTCCTCGAAAGGGTAAAGGCCACCCTGCACGATGCCTGCAGGCAGGAGAACATGGACGCATGCTTTTTTGCGGGAACAATCCACAGAAAGGCCTCTGAACATACCGATGCCTTTCGTCTTTACAGCAGGGCATGCCATATGGGACATGGCAGGGCCTGCTCAACCCTTGGCTACATGTACACACAGGGGACAGGCACAGGCAGGAACCTTTCAAAGGCGACAGAGCTTTTTAAAAGAAGCTGTGAGATGGACGATGCTACAGGATGCTTCAACCTGGGGCTTATGTACATAAAGGATGGCAGGGAGGACTATTCCTCTGCTGTGGAGCCATTTCGCAAGAGCTGTGAGCTTGGTCTGGCACGGGCGTGTTTCAACCTCGGGGTTATATACTCTCTTGGCAGGGGTGTGGAGCGGAACCATTCTGTTGCAAGGGGGCTTTTCGAGCGTGCGTGCGGTCTGCGCGATGGAGAGGGCTGTTTTAACGCAGGAATCATGTACCTTGAGGGCAGAGAGTTTGATGTGCCCAGGGCAATGGAGCTTCTCAAGACCGCCTGCAACATGAAACACAAAAGGGGCTGTGAGGCCTACCAGAGGCTCAAAAAAGATGGACTTTCTGAATAGACCCCCTTTCACAGGGGTTAAAATTGTGTTATATTAGTCTTCCATCGGGGTGTAGCTCAGCCTGGTAGAGCACCGCCTTCGGGAGGCGGGAGTCGGAGGTTCGAATCCTCTCACCCCGACCATCTACTATATTTTCCCATGACCAAACCTTATTACAGGAAAGAAAGATTCACCCTTTATCTCGGCGATTGTCTGGAAGTCCTGAAGGAATTTCCAGAAAATCACTTTGATATGATCTTTGCAGATCCACCCTACCATCTTTCCAATGGGGGCTTTACCTGCCATGCTGGAAGAAGGGTAAGCGTTAACAAGGGCAGGTGGGATGAGAGCAGGGGTGTGGAAGAAGACTTTAACTTTCACATGCAATGGCTTAAAGAGTGCAGAAGGGTGCTCAAACCAGAAGGTACCATCTGGATAAGTGGTACCTACCACTCCATATACGCCTGTGGTTTTGCCCTTCAACTTACAGGCTATAAGATTCTCAATGATGTTGTCTGGTATAAACCAAATGCCTCTCCAAACTTAAGTTGCCGATATTTTACAGCAAGTCACGAGACACTCATCTGGGCGCGAAAAGACTCAAGGGCAAAACACACCTTCAACTATAAGATAATGAAGAATGGCACATGGCATCTGGAAGACATGCTCAAAAAACCTGGAAAACAGATGCGATCTGTGTGGGCAATAGACACACCAAAAACAGAGGAAAAAAGGTTCGGTAAACATCCCACCCAGAAGCCAATTTCCCTATTAAAAAGGATTATTCTGGCAAGTACCAACGAAGAAGACCTCATCCTTGACCCCTTTACAGGAAGCTCAACTACAGGACTTGTTGCTTACATGTATGGCAGGACTTTCGTAGGTATAGATACAGAAAAAGAATATCTTGAACTCTCCATCAAGAGATTCGAGGACTTAAAAAGAAGCCTTAAACAAAAGCTAAAATTATTTGTTCCATAATAAAAATGAACAAAAAAGTCGCTCTATTCTTTCAGACCATCACACCAGAAATCTTGAGTCCCGAAGACTACATTAACTGGAATGCTATTAAGAAAAAGGTTAAAGAACTGCGAAGAGAGATCGCCCTGCTTCAATCCCTCGACAAGGACAACCCTTTAGAAGATCTGACAGATCTTCTTCATGAGACACCAAATGTGCTAAAAGTACTACAGCTTCTGGTTGCCCATACTTCAAGAAAGATACTTTTTGACGATAGGAACAAATATATTGATTTTGAAGAAGACCTAAAAGAAGTTGTTAGTAACATTAAAAGGGCAAAAAC
>JALUQR010000112.1 GCA_027017505.1 bacterium | reverse complement strand
CTATTATGTGAACTTTACACTGCTGTTTCTGTTTCTCACATTGCGCAGTATTGAGTCCAGGAGGTGGAGAGGATGAGAAGGCTTGGCTGGTCTGCTCCAGCAGGGGTTCTATTAACCATTGCAGGTGGGTTCATATATGCGGTGACCAGAGAGCTCGGGGTGATTGCGCTGTTCCTCATATGGGTGGGATTACTGCTGGTGTTTCTCTACCTCTATCTTAACTTTCAGGACATTGTAAGGCTTGTGTCAAAACGCTCCACACGGTATGGGGCCAACACGGCGGTCATGATATTCATATTCCTGGTCATAATAGGTGTGGTGAGTGCCATGTCTGTAAAATACAAGTGGAGGTATGACTTCACCAAGAACAAGCGATACACCCTGTCCCCCCAGACCATAAAGATACTTCGCTCTCTCGACAGGGATGTTGAGGCCATAGCCTTCTACCGCAGTGACGAGAGAACACGCCAGGCCATGTTTGACCTTCTCAAGGAATACTCCTATTATTCACCACGCTTTAAGTTCTGGTTCATAGACCCTGACAGAAGACCTGCAGAGGCAGCACGCTACGGGGTTACATCCTACAGGACCACACTTATAAGAAGCGGTGGAAAGCAGGAGATAGTGGGGTTTGAATCAGAAGAGAAGGTTACAAACGCACTCATAAGGGTGCTGAGTGATGAGGAGAAGGTCATATACTTCACAAAGGGACACGGCGAGAACTCCATCGAGGGGCTTGAAAAAAACGGCTACAGGGCTGCAAAGGACTCCATGGAGAAGGAAAACTACAAGGTTAAGGAACTCTTCCTTATGGGTGTGGAGCGCGTGCCAGAGGATGCATCCCTGGTGGTCATAAGCGGGCCAAAGAAGGACTTTTTAAAGAGCGAGATAGAAAAGCTCAAACGCTATGTGTCAGAGGGAGGCAAACTCCTTGTGATGCTTGACCCCGCAGGCCTGCCCGTGCTTGAGGAATACCTTGAGGGCTACGGGTTCAGGATAGGGGATAACATAATAGTTGACAAGCTGGGACAGATATTCGGTACAAACTACCTCACACCTGTGGTGACAACCTACAGCAAGGAGCATCCACTTACAGAGGAGTTCAACCTTGCCACATTCTTCCCTGTTGCAAGAACCGTGGAGATAAAGGATGAACCCACAAAGGGCAACTACACGATTGCCCGCACAGGGCCAAGTAGCTGGGCTGTAACTGATATGAGTGCCCTTGAGGGCGATACCGTAGAGTTCCGCCCCGGTAAGGACAGAAAAGGCCCCCTGGGTATAGCAGCGGTAACTGTGCTAAGGATAGAGGAAAAAAAGGATGAAGAGGGCGGAGAGCTTGAAAAATGGGCAAAGGTCTTCGTTGTGGGAGATTCAGACTTTGCAAACAACACCAACATAAACCTTGCGGGCAACAAGGACTTCTTCCTGAACATAATAAACTGGCTGAATGAGGAGACCTCGCTGGTCTCCATAAGACACAAGGAGTACGGGCTTTCCCCGCTTGTGCTCACAGTCACCCAGGGAAGGCTTGTGTTCTGGCTGTCTGTGGTGATAGTGCCATCTGTGGTGGTGGTCGTAGGCATAGGGGTGCTCATGCGCAGGAGGTGGAGTTAGTTGAACTTCGTTAAAAAGACCATATTCTGGGTCATAATGCTCATAGTAATAGGCGGGGGACTGTACCTTGCAGACCGCAAGGCAGAGGATGTAAAACAGGAAAGGGAAAAGGCCCTGAGGCTTTTCCCCTTTCTTCCTGAAGAGGTCACCGCATTCGTGATAAAAAAAGAGGGAGAAACAGTAAAGCTTGAAAAAAGGGACGATGTGTGGTGGGTTGTGGAGCCAGTTGTGGATAAGGCAGATAAGAAAACAGTTGAAACCTTTCTTGATAATGTGGTGAACGCAAGAAAAGACGCCATACTGTTTGACCAGGCACCACCTGAGAAACTCAGAGAACTGGGGCTTGAAAACCCCTACATAACAGTGCTGTTTACCACCTCCAGGGGCACAACCCAGATAATATTCGGCAGAAAGGGACCAACCCACAATGTCGCCTATGCGATGCTCGAGGGAGACCCAAAGGTGTACCGCATACACTCTGATGTGGGCAAGGAGGCAGACAAGGGCCTCTATGACCTCAGGGATAAGACCATCATAGAGTTCGAACCACTAAAGACAAAAAGAATGGAACTCTACAGAAAGGGAAGAAAAAATGTTATAATAGAACAACCCCTGGGTGGCAAGTGGGACATGGTGGAACCCATAAGGGCAAGGGCGAATATAGAGAGGGTGCTCGAGACCCTCTACAGATTGAAGGAATCAGACATAAAGTGGTTCATAGATGAACCCTCTGATAAGGATGACTACGGGTTTGAAAACCCCGTGGTGAGGTTCTACATAGATGACGGGGACAGCAGGAAGGGGTTTATAGTGGGCAAAAAGAACAGAAAGATAAGGGGATACTTTGCACGAAGGGATGGTGAAAAGAGGGTCTTCGTGGTGGAGGAAGACCTTGTGCACCATCTGCTTAAACCTGCAGAACACTGGAGTGCAGAAGATGAAAGGATATAGAAGGATAGTGTTTTCCATTCTTTTAATACTGGCTGTGGCCTTTCTGCATGGCTGTGGTGGAGGCGAAAAGGATAAGACAGAAAAGAGTGAAGAGAAGAAAGGTGTGGAAAGGGCAGAGGTTGTGGAGTCTTCAACAGTGGAAAGAGAGCCAGCAGAGAAGGCTGATGTCAGGGAGCTGAAACTTGGCGTTATAGGGCCTCTTACAGGAGAGGGTGCAGAGTACGGACAGAGTGTGCTTGCAGGAGTCAGGCTTGCCATAGAGGAGATAAACTCAAAGGGTGGCATAAGGGGTAAAAAGATAGAGCTTGTAAGCTACGATAACCGTGGCGAGCTCGAGGCAACCATAGAGGGTGTCTCGCATCTCATAGACGATGAACATGTGGTTGCCATACTGTCCTCACCCACAGGATGGTCAACCTTTGCACCAACACACCAGATAAACCAGACAAGAACACTCTTCTTTTCTGTTGGAACCAAGAGAAACATAGAGAGAAGCGGGGTATACATATTCCGTGTGGGTCTGCCAGATAAGATTGCGGTGGAAGAGCTCATCAAACTCACCACAGAAAGACTGGGCTACAGGAACTATGCACTTGTGACATCCTCTGTGATAGACTACTCCCTTGCACGCAGTTATCTGTTTAAAAACGCCATACTCAACGAAGGTGGCAGGGTGGTGCTTGAGGCAGATACATACAACACCTACGAGGGCAGAAACGAGGTGGACAGGGTGGCCCAGAAGATTAAAAATACAGCTGGTATAGATGCCATCGTTTACACCGGCAATGCAGAGGAGGGTGGACAATTCGTAAAAGAGCTTCGCAGGATAGGCGTTAAACTTCCCGTTATAGGAACAGAGGTGTTTGCAGAAAGGGCATTTGTTGAAGGTGCTGGAGATGCCATAAGGGGCACTATATTCTATACCGCCTATGCACCTGAGTTTGACGAAAGAACAAAACACTTTGCCCGCTCCTACAGAAAGGCCACTGGCAGGGAGCCAGATGTGTTCTCCGCACTTGCCTACGATACCTCACTACTTATAGCAAGGGCCATCGAAAAGGCAGACTCCACAGTGCCCTCACAGGTTATGGAGGCACTTCTCAACATAGAAGACTTCAGAGGCATTACCGGCAGGATGAGCTTCACACCACAGGGTGAGCCCATAAAACATCCGTTCATATACGAGATAAAAAGTACTGGAGAAGATGGGCGTATTCTGTTAAAATAATTTTAACCCAAATAAGGAGGTAAATAACCATGAAGAGGTCAATACTTTCTCTTATGCTTGCGGGTGCATTGTTATTTGGCTTCTACGGGTACAGCGGGGCAGGTGAGTAT
This sequence comes from bacterium, assembly GCA_027017505.1. Taxonomy (GTDB): domain Bacteria; phylum Desulfobacterota; class GWC2-55-46; order GWC2-55-46; family DRQE01; genus DRQE01. The sequence goes on along the minus strand of JALUQR010000112.1, from coordinate 7,831 downwards.
CGTAAGATTACAGAGGCACAGCTTAAGGAGGCCCTCAAGCACGAGATAAGGGCAAACAAGCTCGATGACGAGGGCAAACTTGATGAGGCCATAAAGGAGTACGAAGAATCTCTCGAGCTCAACCCCTACAGTATAAGCTGTCTTTTCAACCTGGGGCTTGCATACCTCAAGGCAGGAAGAAACGCAGAGGCCATCTACACCTACCAGAGGGCCATAGACCTCGCACCCGATGATGCAGAGCTATATAAACTGCTTGGCATAGCGTTCATAAAAAACGGCGAGCGAGAGAAGGCCATCGCTGCGTGGGAGAAATCCCTTGCACTGGACCCAGACCAGCCAAGGGTAAGGGAATTTATAGAGATAAATAAATAAAAACCCAGAAAAGAACCTCTCCATGTGCCACAGAAGGGGTGGAGTTGTCTGGAAAGACAAACCCACCCCTTCTGTGGATTTAAAACAGCAGGAAAACAGCCCATAAATGGACATCCAAATATGGGAGACAGAAATCAGCTTTTCTTTGTAGAGAAAAATCTCCACAGATTTGAAGGACCATTTCTTGAGATAGGCTCCAGGAATTACGGAAGTGGCCAGAACCTAAAAGGGCTTCTATCAGACCGTGGAGATTACTATGGTGTGGATAAGATTGCAGGAGAAGGGGTTGACTTTGTTGTAGACCTTACCTGGGATTTCGAGACCATAGATAAAATCCTCGGTGGAAGGCGTTTCGGCACGATTCTGTGTCTGAGTGTGCTCGAACACTGCGAACAGCCATTTAAGATGGCAGAAAATATCACGCATCTGTTGAAACCAGGCGGAAAGGTTGTAATATCCGTGCCATTTGCATGGAAGTTTCACGAATACCCGGCGGATTACTGGAGGTTCACCCACGAGGGGGTCAAAAAGCTGTTTCCAGAACTGGTGTTCAACACAGAGGTTGAGGCCACCTCAGCAGAGACAGCAGAGGCTGAGTTCAGGGCTGTTTCCAGAGATGTGGGCAAAATACCCATATCTTCAGGAACATACTGGAGAGAGGGCAGATGGCTACAGGGCCTGAGTGCAGGTGTTTTCAAAAACATCGCAAGGCTGGGGCCGTTAAGATGGGTCTTTGGTTATAGCTATCTCTTAAGACCCACCAACATATACATGATAGGTGAACTGAAGAGGTCTTAGCCCGCAGAGGCATCCATCAGAGGGTGTTTAAAGAGGGGGGATAAATCCTGAAATCTCTTGACAGTAAAGGCATTTATGATAAAATTAGGTGTTAACTCTGGATGACCATGGGGCACACTCTGTGCCCGCAATATACCTTTTCTGGAGGCACGTAGCTCAGGGGGAGAGCGCTACCTTGACACGGTAGAGGTCGGCGGTTCGAAACCGCCCGTGCCTACCATCTCGTAAGGGTAAACAGTCAAAGGTGTCATCCTTAACCTTCAGGTGGGAAAAGGTTGACGCCTTTTATTGCATTTTGAGGCCATTATTTTATGGTAAAGGTAAGGTTCGAGGACGAAACAGTAAGGGAGTATCCAGATGGTGTAAGCCTTGCAGATGTGCTCAGAGAGAAGGACCCGAAGCTGTTTAAAAAGACCGTTGCTGCAAGGCTCGATGGCAGGGTGGTGGACCTTTCAACCACACTCTCAGACGAAGACCACACCCACAGGGTGGAGTTTGTAACCACAGACAGCCCCGAAGGGCTCGACATATACCGCCACTCCACAGCACACCTTATGGCACAGGCTGTAAAGGAGCTCTTTCCGGAGGCAAAGCTCGCCATAGGGCCAACCATACAGGATGGCTTCTACTACGACTTTCATGTGGAAAGGCCCTTCACGCCAGAGGACCTCAAAAAGATAGAAAAAAAGATGAAGGAACTTGTAAAACGAAACATTCCCTTTGAAAGAGAGGAGCTTACAAAACAGGACGCCCTTGCCCTGTTCAGAAAGCTCAATGAGGACTACAAGCTCGAGCTCATAGAAGAGGTGGAAGCGGACAGGGTCAGTGTATACAGGCAGGCAGGGTTTGTGGACCTGTGCAGGGGGCCACATGTGCCGAGCACAGCAAGGATAAAGGCATTCAAGCTCATCTCAACCGCAGGTGCATACTGGCGCGGGGATGAGCGAAACCCCATGCTACAGCGCATCTATGGCACAGCCTTCCCCACAGCAGAGGAACTCAACGAGTATCTCAAAAGACTTGAGGAGGCAAAAAAGCGTGACCACCGCAGACTCGGCAAGGAGCTCAAACTCTTTTCCATAAACGAGGAGATAGGCCCCGGGCTTGTCCTCTGGCATCCCGATGGCGCAATGGTAAGACACATAATAGAGGAGTTCTGGAAGAGGGAACACCTGAAACACGGCTACAGGCTTATATACACCCCGCATGTTGCAAAGATAGAGCTCTGGAAGACAAGCGGACACTGGGACTTCTACAGGGAGAATATCTTCAGCCCCATGGATGTGGAGGGGCAGGAATACATACTCAAGCCCATGAACTGCCCGTTCCACATACAGGTCTACAAGAGTGAGGTCAGAAGCTACAGAGACCTGCCCATAAGATACGCTGAGCTTGGCACCGTTTACAGGTATGAAAGAAGCGGAGTGCTCCACGGACTGTTAAGGGTAAGGGGGTTTACACAGGACGATGCCCACATATACCTCAGGCCAGACCAGCTTGAGGAGGAAATAAGGAACATCCTTAAGTTTACTCTTTACATTCTCAAGAGTTTTGGGTTTAATGAATATGATATTTACCTGAGCACAAGGCCTGAAAAATACGCTGGCACCCCTGAGGACTGGCAGAGGGCAGAGGATTCACTCAGGCTCGCACTGGAACACGAGGGACTGCCCTACAGCGTTGACCCTGGAGAGGGTGTGTTCTACGGGCCAAAGGTGGATATAAAGATAAAGGACAGTCTCGGCAGGGCATGGCAGTGCTCAACCATACAGGTTGACTTCAACCTGCCGAAAAGATTTAATATAAGCTACAGAAACAAAGAGGGCGTGCCAGACCAGCCCATAATGATACACAGGGCACTTATGGGCTCTCTGGAAAGGTTCTTTGGATGTCTTGTGGAGCACTACGCAGGGGCATTCCCCCTGTGGCTAGCACCCGTACAGGTGATAGTGCTTCCAGTTACAGAGAGAAACATAGAGTACGCAGAGGGTGTGTACAGAAGACTTCTTGAAAGGGGTATAAGGGCAGAGCTCGACAGGAGAAACGAAACCCTGGGATTCAAAATTCGCGAGGCAAGGCTCAGAAGAATACCCCTTATGGTCATAACAGGCGATAAGGAAGAAAAAACAGGGCTTATAGCACCACGCTCAAGAGAGGAGGGGGAACTCAAGGAGATGAGCCTGGAGGAGTTCCTCCATTACATAGAAGAGAGAAATAGACCCGCAGAAGGAGGTGGCGCCCCATAGCAAAACCTGGAGGAAGAACAATCGGACAGTTGAGGGTCAACCGCATGATAAGGGCACCAAGGGTGCGCCTTATAGATGAGAACGGAAAGCAGGTGGGCATAGTGTCTCTGAGCGAGGCACTTGAAAGGGCAGAGGATGCAGGACTTGACCTTGTGGAGGTATCTCCAACCGCAGACCCACCTGTGTGCAAGCTCATGGACTACGGTAAGTACAAGTACATGATGCGAAAGAAGGCGCACGAGGCAAAGAAAAAACAGAGTGTTATTCACATAAAAGAGGTAAAGCTCAGCCCCAAAACAGAAGAACACGACCTGCAGTTCAAACTGCGTAACATAAAACGCTTTCTGGAACACGGAAACAAGGTAAAGGTTGCCATATTCTTCAGGGGCAGAGAGATAACCCATCCTGAGCTCGGTGCGGAAATGCTCAGGCGCGTTACCGAGGAGATAAAGGATTACGGTGTGGTAGAGCAGGAGCCCAAACTCGAGGGCAGAAACATGAGCATGCTCATCGCACCTCATCCATCAAAATAAATCAACACACTAAAGGAGAGATATTACCCATGCCGAAACTTAAGACAAATAAAGGTGTCGCAAAGAGATTTTCTTTTACAGCCAGTGGAAAGATAAAGCGCAGAAGGTCAGGGCTTCGTCACATACTTACAAAGAAGTCTGCCAAGAGAAAACGCAGACTCGCCTCACCAGCACTTGTGTCAGCAGAAGACGCAAGGGCAGTAAAGAGGCTTCTGCCCTATGGCTGAAGAAAAACCCCTTTAGAAAGGAGATGTTAAGGATATGCCAAGGGTAAAGAGAAGTGTACACGCAAAGAAGAAGAGAAGAAAGATACTGAAACACGCAAAGGGCTATGTGGGTGCAAGGAGCCGTCTGTATCGCGTGGCAACAGAGGCGGTGGAAAGGGCATGGTGTTATGCCTACGCACATCGCAGGAGAAGAAAACGCGATATGAGAAGGCTCTGGATAGCACGCATAAACGCAGGGGCAAGGCTTAACGGGCTCACCTACAGCAGACTCATAGATGGGCTCACAAAGGCAGGAGTCAGGATAAACAGAAAGGTTCTCGCACAGATGGCAGTGAATGACCCTGAAGGGTTTGCACAGATAACCTCCATTGCCAAAGCCTCGCTTTCATGATGAAGGAAAGACTGGAAAAACTCAGAACAGAGCTTCTGGATGAGCTGAAAGGGGTTACAAACGAGGCTGAACTTTTAGAGATAAAGAAAAAATACTTCGGACGAAAGGGTCCAATTGCCTCACTTATAAAGGAGCTCACAAAACTTCCACCTTCAGAAAGGCGCACCGCAGGAGAGTCCATAAACAGGGTAAAAAAAGAAATAGAGGAAAAAATAGACACACTCCTTTCAGAGTATCACCAGAAGGCAAAACAGGAGCGCCTGAAAAGGGAGCGTATAGATGTAACCCTGCCTGGCAGAAGGCTTCCCAGGGGCACACTGCACCCTATAACACAGGTGCTGGCAGAAATAGAGGATATATTTCTCTCGCTGGGGTTTGAGATAGCAGAAGGGCCAGAGGTGGAGCTGGACTACTACAACTTCACAGCCCTTAACATACCACCCGAACACCCTGCAAGGGACATGCAGGATACATTCTACATAAACAGCGAGATACTTCTGAGAACCCACACATCGCCCGTGCAGATAAGGGTCATGGAAAGGCAGAGCCCGCCATTAAGGGTTATAGCCCCTGGGGCTGTCTACAGAAGGGATTCAGACCTCACCCACACGCCCATGTTCCACCAGGTGGAGGGCTTCATGGTGGACAAAGAGGTCTCCTTTGCAGACCTCAAGGGGGTGCTCACCTACTTTCTGAGAAGTCTTTTCGGAGAGAAGACCGCCATAAGGTTCAGACCGAGCTTTTTCCCCTTCACAGAGCCCAGTGCAGAGGTGGACATAGAGTGTGTCATGTGCAGGGGTAAGGGATGCAGGGTCTGCAAAGAGAGTGGCTGGCTTGAGATTCTCGGCTGTGGAATGATACATCCCGAGGTCTTCAGGGCAGTGCGCTACAACCCCGAGGAGTTCACAGGATTTGCCTTCGGCCTCGGAATAGAGAGAATAACCATGCTACTTTACGGTATAGACGATATAAGACTGTTCTTTGAGAACGATATAAGATTTCTGAGCCAGTTTTAGCCATGCTCTACAGCCTCAACTGGTTGAAAGAATATGTGGACATAGATATAAGCCCTGAGGAGCTATCTGAAAGGCTCACCATGGCAGGGCTCGAGGTGGAGGAATGCAGAAGGGCAGAGCCCTCTGCAAAAGGGGTGGTAACCGCAGAGATACTCAAGATAGAGAAACACCCCAATGCGGACAGACTCTCACTCTGCAGGGTAAAGAGCACAGGCGGAGAATACTCCATCGTGTGCGGGGCAACCAACATGAAAGAGGGCGATAAGGTTGTGCTTGCGCTTCCAGGGGCAAGGCTTCCCACGGGTATGGCCATAAGCAAGGCAAAAATCAGGGGAGTTATATCAGAGGGCATGCTGTGCTCCGAGGAAGAACTGGGGCTTGCACAGAAGTCCTCGGGCATAATGATACTGCCAGCAGACACCCCCGTGGGACAGGATGTTGCAGAGCTTCTGGGGCTTTATGACCATGTGCTCGATGTGGCAGTAACACCCAACAGGGCAGACTGCCTGAGCATTGCAGGACTTGCCAGAGAGATCGGTGCCATCACCAGAAAACCCTTCAGACAGAAAACCACAGAGGTTGACGAAAAGGCAGGCCATGTTAAGGACTACATAACAGTTGACCTCAGGGAACCCACGCTCTGCAGGAGATATACCGCAAGGGTTGTGGAAGGGGTCAGGGTGGGAGAGTCACCCCTGTGGCTCAGAAGAAGGCTTGAGCTGTGCGGAATAAGGCCCATAAACAATGTGGTGGATGTTACAAACTATGTGATGCTGGAGATGGGTCAGCCCCTGCATGCCTTTGACCTGGAAAAACTAAAGGGCAGAACACTCATTATAAGAAGGGCAGAAAGGGGCGAGACCATAAAGACCATAGATGGCAGGCTCAGGGAGCTTGAGGAAGAGATGCTCGTTATAGCAGACGCAGAGGTGCCACAGGCGGTTGCAGGTGTTATGGGTGGTGAACATTCAGAGGTTACAGAGAAGACCACCACCGTGGTGCTTGAAAGCGCATGGTTCGAGCCCGCATCTGTGAGAAAGACCTCAAAAAGGCTTGCCCTCTCCACAGATTCATCCTACAGGTTCGAAAGAGGGGTTGATATGGAGGCAACCGCAAGGGCCATAGACAGGGCGGTATCCCTCATCGCAGAGCTTGCAGGTGGCAGGGTGGCAAAGGACACAATAGATGTGTACCCGAAAAAATATGTGCCAGAGCCCATAAGCCTTAATCCCCAGAGGGTGGAAAGAAACCTTGGCGTGAGGATAAAAAAGGAGGAGATAAGGGAGATTCTCAATGCCCTCTTCATGGAGGTAAGGGAAAACAAAGGGGTGTTTGAGGTTCTGCCCCCATCGTTCAGGCTCGATGTAAGGTGCGAGGCAGACCTCGTTGAAGAGATAGCAAGGCTTAAGGGCTATGAGTCCATACCAGAGGCCATACCCATCTCAACCATAAAGACGCGCAGACCCTCACCGTCCTTTGCAACCCGCAGAAAAGTGGCATCCATACTCACAGGCCAGGGCTTCACAGAGGTTATAAACTACAGCTTCATCTCCAGAAAGAGCTTTGAGCTCTGTGGCGATAGCCACAGGCCAGGGGTCTTCATAATGAACCCGCTTACTGAGGAACAGGTGGTCATGAGGGACATGCTTCTGCCCTCGCTTCTTGAAAATGTGCACACCAACCTGACACACAAGAGCACAGACCTTAAGCTCTTTGAGTGCAGGCCTGTCTTCATACCGCGCAATAGCGGGCTTCCAGAGGAAAGATGGAGGGTCGCAGGCGTTATGTACGGGGCCAGGATGCCTGCAGGATGGTGCCAGCCAAAAGAGGAAGTGGATTTTTACGATGCAAAGGGTGTGGTGGAGAATCTGCTCCACTCACTTAAGATTAAAGAAAGGGTGGTCTTCACAAGGGGAGGCACCTCAAAGCTCTTTCATCCAGGAAAAAGTGCAACCGTAAGGATAGGGGATACAGAGGTTGGAATGGTGGGTGAGATACATCCCGATGTGCAGGAAAGCTTCAACCTCAAAAAGCCTGTATACGGGTTCGAACTCGAGCTCGAGGAGCTTGTTCAAAAAACCGTGAAGTATTCAACCTTCCGCCAGCTGCCAAGATTCCCTGAGTCTGTAAGGGATATCGCATTCATAGTGGATGAGGATATACCCTTTGCAGAAATAAAGGATGTGGTCTATAATATAGACACAAAACTTATTGAAAAGGTTGAATTATTTGATGTATACTATGGAAA
>JALUQR010000111.1 GCA_027017505.1 bacterium | reverse complement strand
CCACCAGCAACACCTGGTGCACGCGGGCTCGGAGATATGGTCTTTGACGACAAGCTCGACAGCATGAGGGAAGCAGGCGTTGGGCCTGTGGTCTTCCCGCACACCCGCCATGAAGAGATATACAAGTGCGAGAAGTGTCATCCCTCAATATTCAAAAAGAAGCGGGGGGCAAACGATATATCCATGAAGGAGAACATGGAGGGCAGGTTCTGCGGTACACCCTCCTGTCATGACTCCATAGGGGCCTTTCCGCTCTACATGTGTGCCAACTGTCATACAGATGTAAGACAGCCCTGACCCCTCTTAAAGAAGGCTTCCTGCCTGTCTGTCAAGAAGCCACAGAAGCTCACCCCTCTGGGGCCTTACAAGCCCTGCTGGAAGCCCCTCTGAAGACCCTTTCAGAACCCTTCTTACAGTCTCTGCCTTCTCTGTGCCTGCGACAAGAAAGACCACACACCTTGCCATGTTCACAACAGAAAGTGTAAGTGTTATCCTCCAGCCAGGGGGATGAAAATCTGTACGAACCGCCACAACGAGTCTATCCCTCTCATAGAGGGCATCACTTCCAGGAAAGATGGAAAGCACATGTCCATCCACACCCATACCGAGATAGATGAGGTCAAAAACAGGCTCTCTTTCTTTAAAAAACCTCCCCATATCCTCCTCATACCTGCGGGCGCATTCATCTGGTGGGAATCCTGTCTCTATGGGGTGGAAGTTTTCCTCTGCCAGTGGGATTTTTGAAAGCAGGTTTTCCCGTATCATCCTCTGGTTACTGTAGGGGTGTGTGGGCTCAACCCATCTTTCATCTCCCATAAAGAGGTGTATACTTTTCCAGTTTATCTTCTTCTGTGTTGCAAGAAGCTGGTAGAAGCCCTCAGGGGTTCTGCCACCTGAGAGGACAACCGTCTTCGGGGTGCTGGATTCCGTGTGGTCAAGGAATATCCTGAGTGCCCTTCTGTTGAGCTCTTCAGGCCCATCGCATATATGAACCACTGGTGTCATATTTTGAGTTCTCTGTTGAGCTGTCTGGATACGCCGTAGTGTGCTGCACCGAAAAGAACCACATCTGGCTTCAGTATGACATGCACGGGCACCTCTTTGAGAAAGTCTCTGAATCTGCCCTTACTTACAAAGGAGTGCATGAATTTATCGTTTTTAAGGGCAGAGAGTATCCGTGCGGGTATTCCACCACCCACATACACCCCGCCTTTTGCAAGCCCCTTCAGTGCGAGGTTGCCTGCCTCTCTTGCAAGAACAGATACGAATATATCCAGGGTCTCTCTGCAGGCAAGGTCTCCGTACTCCTTGAGTGCCTCCTCTGTTATGACCGATGGTGGATCTTCCTTTTCGAATCTCTCCTTTATTCTGGCTGGTATAAGCCTTTCAAGGCTTATAAAATCGTATATGTTTTTTATTCCCTGTCCTGATGCAACCCTTTCGTAGCTAACATGTCCGTACTTTTCCTTAAGGTAGAACAGCAGACCCACCTCCACCGGTGTCTGCGGGGCAAAGTCTGCGTGCCCGCCCTCTGAAGGGACCGGTATGTATCTGCCCCTGCTGTAAACAACGATTGCCTCACCAAGCCCTGTGCCCGCACATATAATTGCTATGTTGCCCTTCTTCCTTACACCCTCGTTAAGGGTGAAGAGTTCCTCACTTTTAAGAAGTGGTATTCCCCAGGCACATGCAACAATGTCGTTTATGGCATACACATTTCCCACATTGAACTCTCTTTTAAGCTCCTCTGTGTCTATGGTCCAGTTGAGGTTGGTAAGTCTTATGGTTCCCTCATCAACAGGCGCTGCTATACCCAGTGAGAGGAAGGGCAGATACTTCTTTTTAAGATTCTCCCCTGAAAGAAACCTCTCCACAACCTCCTTGAGACTGCGAAACTGGCTGTTAAGGAATCTCTCCTTCTTTACCAGATGTGGCATGTCACTCTTTATGGTGAATATTCCGAGCTCTGTTTTTGTACCGCCCACATCTGCTGCTATGAAGACCTCACTTCCGGGCATATTTACTCCCCTTTTTTCGTTCCTTTTTCTGTTTAACCCTGTGTCCACCGAACTCCCTTCTCATGGCAGCAAGAAGTCTTTCTGCAAAGGAATCCTCAAGCCTTGAGCGAAACCTTCTGAAAAGGGCCTCTGTTATTGCTGGCAGGTGCACCCCCATGTCCACAGCCTCTTTCACCATCCATCTGCCCTCTCCTGAGTCCTCAACATAACCCTTTATGGTATCAAGATGTGCATCCTTTCTGAAGGCAAGCCCTATGAGCTCAAGAAGCCACGACCTTATAACACTGCCGTGGTTCCACAGGTTTGAGAGTTTTGCAAAGTCTATTCCCTCTCTGTAGGGTGATGTCCATATAAGCTCAAACCCTTCTGCATAGGCCTCCATCATGGCGTATTCTATTCCGTTGTGAACCATCTTTACAAAGTGTCCTGCACCTGTGCGCCCGCAGTAGAGGTATCCCTCTTTCTGTGCCAGGCTTTCAAAAAGTGGTTCAAGATGCTGGTAGACCTCCTTTCTACCGCCTATCATAAGGCAGTAGCCCTCTTTAAGCCCCCATATGCCACCGCTTGTGCCCACATCCACAAAGTGTATGCCATCTTTTTCAAGCTCCTCTGCCCTTCTTATTGCATCCCTGTAGTGGGAGTTACCGCCATCTATTATAATATCGCCCCTTTGCAGATACTCTTTAATTCCCTCTATCACCTCATCCACAGGTCTTCCATGGGGCACCATTATCCACACAACCCTGGGCGGGTTGAGTGATTCTGCAAGCTCTTTGAGCGAGTACACCCCCCTTATTCCGTAGCCCTCTGCGGTCTTCACCTTATCAGGGGGCTTGTTGTATCCATACACTGTGTGCCCCTTTTCCACCAGTCTTCTTGCCATGTTCATGCCCATACGGCCAAGCCCTACCATGCCTACCTGCATAGCTGACTGTCCCTCCCTGTTTTTTAGATTTTTTATATCCTATCCTTTATAAAATCAACTACCTTTTTGAGTGCTTCAGGGGATAGCCTCTTAAGGTTAAAGAGCAGTACCTTTCTTCCCCTCTCCTCAAGGCTTTCCCTGTCTGCAAATGCCTGGGAGAGTATGAGTCTGCCAAAGGTGTATTCTCTGCGGGGTATGGGAATGTCTGTTTCAGGGGTGTGCGTTATCATGATGAAGACCGCCCTGGGTGTGCCACCCTTGTGGAGCTGGCCTGTTGAATGCAGATATCTTGGCCCGTAGCCAAACTGTGTGGCAACACCAAGGTTCTCTCCAATAAGGGTTCTTACGGGCTCAAGTTCCCTGTAGAACTCCTCCCTGTCAGGTGGTATGTAGGCAAGAAGTCCCACATACCAGCCCTCCTTTATGGTGCTGAAGAAGTCTTTAACATCTGTGGTGGAGTATACCGTAAAGAGTGGCTCCTCGGTGACAGGCTCTGGCAGGCTGGGGCCTTCTTTAAGAAGCCTTCCTGTGCGTCTTTTGGTCTCCTCCACATCGGGCTGGTCAAACGGGTTTATGCCCAGTATTGCCCCGCAACATGCGGTTGCAACCTGCCATCTTACAAATTCTGCCCCAAGGTTGTAGACATCTGCGAGTTCTATCTCAACGAGTGGATGTGGTTCTACCGCCTCTGGCAGTTCCACCCTTCTGGGGGCAAGCCCTATGGATACAAAAAGCCTGTCTGTTGAGTATCTTTCAAGCGGTTGCTCAAGTGCCACTGGCACCACACCCTTTGCATCCTTGCCCGTGCTCTCTGCAATCAGCTGTTCAAGCCACAGGGCAAACCAGCCAAGCCTGTCTGTGGTAAGAAATGTAAGCTTGTCTCTGCCCTTCTGTGCAAGAACCCCCAGAATTACACCAAGCATAAGCCCTGGCGACTGCTCTGCACTTTCAAGGCAATCCCTAAACATCCTTTCTGCCTCCTGCAGGAGTCTTTCAGCATCCACACCCATGAGCACTGCTGGTACAAGCCCGAACAGCGAGAGGGCAGAGTATCTGCCCCCTATATCCGAGGGGTTTATGAATGTCCTTCTGAAGCCCAGTTTTTCAGAGCTTTCTGCAAGCGGGGTGCCCTCATCCGTTATGGCAACAAAGTGTCTGCCCGCCCTGGCACCTACCCTCTGGCTTGTCTGCTCGTGGAAGTGCTCAAAGAGGGTTAGAACCTCAAGGGTGGTGCCCGATTTGCTGGCAACTATAAAGAGTGTGTTCTCGGGCTCAAGCCCTTCTGTAACATCCCTTATGTGATGCGGGTCTGTGGAGTCTACAACTGTAAGTGAGGGGCAGTCCTTACCCCTTTCGAACACCCTTGAGAACATAAGTGGAGCAAGGCTTGAGCCACCCATGCCAACAAGCACCACACGGTTTATGCCCTCTTTTTTGAGTTCCTCTCTGAGTTCTAAAATCTCTGGAATCTTCCTTCTTGAAAACTCCACCACATCAAGCCAGCCGAGTGCCCTCCTTATGTGTTCAATCTCTTCGGGGGTTTTCTTCCAGAGGGTGGCGTCTTTTCTGAGAAGCCTTTCTGTAAAGGCCAGCTCTTTAAGCTCGTTCAGGGTCTTTTCCACAAGGGGGGTATATTCCCCGAGATGATACTTTACTGTTATCATACATTCATCTTCTCGAGCAATTTCAGTGCCTCTTTTTCTATATTCTCGGCGGTAAATCCAAATTTCTCAAACAGAACCCTGCAGGGTGCGGATGCACCGAATCTGTCTATACCTATGGTTATACCATCTGTTCCCGTGTATCTGTGCCATCCGAGGGTTGAGCCTGCCTCAACAGAGACCCTTGCCCTGACATCTGGGGGAAGAACCTGGTCTCTGTAGTGCTGGCTCTGCATTTCAAACAGCTCCCAGCTTGGCATGTTCACAACCCTTGCCCTTACCCCCCTGTCTGTAAGTCTCTGCCAGGCCTCAAGTGCAATGTGCACCTCAGAGCCCGTTGCCAGAAGGATAAGCTCTGGTGTGGTTTCAGAGTCTGCAATCACATAGGCACCCTTTTTGAGTTCCTCTGCTGTGGAGTTTCCATATCTTGCCCTGTCTATAACAGGCACTGACTGACGGGTAAGAAGCAGGGCGGTTGGCCCATCTGTTCTTTCAAGTGCGACTTCCCATGCGGTAACCGTCTCGCAGGCATCCGCAGGTCTTATCACCACAAGGTTGGGCATTGCCCTGAGCGAGGCTATCTGCTCTATTGGCTGATGTGTTGGGCCATCCTCGCCAAGCCCTATGGAATCGTGGGTGAACACATATATGACATGCAGGCCTGACATGGCTGCCATCCTTATGGCAGGCCTCATGTAGTCAGAGAACACAAGGAATGTGCCTCCAAAGGGCACAAGCCCTGTAAGTGCCATGCCGTTCATTATGCCACCCATGGCGTGTTCCCTCACACCGTAGTGGATGTTTCTTCCCGCACCACTGGGTGAGAACTCTCCTGCACCCTTCATGTAGGTGTTGTTGGATGGGGCAAGGTCTGCAGAGCCACCTATAAGAAAGGGGGTCTTTTCTGCAATGCTGTTGAGCACCCTGCCAGATGCCTTTCTGGTTGCAATTGCTCCATCCTGGGGGCTGAACCGCGGTAGAAGGGCCTTCCAGTCTGAGGGATGGTCCTTTTCGATAAGTCCCTTGATTTCCCTTGCAAGCTCGGGGTATTCCCTGGCATACTCTCTGAAAAGTCTCTGCCACTGTGCCTCAAGCTCTCTACCCCTTGTTACAGCCTGTCTCATGTGTGTGAGCACCTCTTCCGGTATGTAGAACTCTGGCTCAAGTGGCCAGCCAAGGTGTTTCTTGGTTGCAATGACCTCTTCTCTGCCCAGCGGGGCTCCATGCACCTCAGGGGTGTCCTGTTTGTTGGGGCTTCCGTAACCTATGTGGGTTCTCACCATAATGAGCGATGGCCTGTCTGCTGTCTGTCTTGCGTTTCTTATTGCCCGTTCTATGGCAGAAAGGTCATAGCCGTCAACCTTTTGCACATGCCAGCCAAGGGCACAGAACCTTTTGGCCACATCCTCTGTAAAGGTAAGCTCTGTTGAGCCCTCAATGGTTATGTGGTTGTCAGAGTAGAGGTATACCAGACGGCCGAGCTTCAGGTGTCCTGCAATGCTTGCAGACTCATTTGATACGCCCTCCATTATGTCTCCATCGCTCACTATGGCGTAGATGTGGTAGTCAAAAAGTGGGTAGCCTGGTCTGTGGTATCTCTCTTCCAGGTAGCGCTGTGCCATTGCCATGCCCACCCCGTTTGCAAAGCCCTGCCCGAGGGGGCCTGTTGTGGTCTCCACACCTGTGTCAGGATGATACTCGGGATGTCCAGGGGTTTTGCTTCCCCACTGGCGGAAGTTTTTGAGCTCCTCAAGAGAGAGATTGTAGCCTGTAAGGTGCAGGAGCGCATAGAGTAGCATCGAGCCGTGTCCCGCAGAGAGCACAAAGCGGTCTCTGCCAGGCCAGCGCGGATTTTCAGGGTTATGCCGTAAAAACCTCGTCCAGAGCACATAGGCCATCGGCGCATCACCCATGGGCATGCCAGGATGTCCTGAGTTTGCCCTCTCCACCGCATCCACCGCAAGAAACCTTATGGTGTTTATACAGAGTGTGTCTATGTCCCTCATAGAGACCCCACCGCGTGTTTATGGTTATACTATATCAGATTTTTTCTTCTCTTCAGGAACCACAATCCCCCCTGACATTATCACCTTGAATGCGTCCTCCACGCTCATATCCAGGGGGATGACATCATCCTCTGGCACCGCAAAGTAAAAGCCTGAGGTGGGATTTGGCGTTGTGGGTATGAAGACATTCACGGTGTTCTTCTCTGTACGCTGTTGTATCTCTCCGCGGGTCTTGCTCGTTACAAACCCTATGGAGTACATACCCTTTCTCGGATACTCAAGGAGCACCACCCTGTTGAACCCGTGGGAGTCCTTTGAGAAGAAGGTGGTGAGAAACTGTTTTGTAACATTGTATATGGTCCTCATGAAGGGTATTCTTGCCAGTATGCCCTCGCCCACCTCCACAAGTTTTCTGCCAAGAAAGTTGGTTACCACCACACCCACAAGGAAGATACCCACCACAGTTACCAGTATCCCGAGCCCTGGTATGTGAAAGGGCATGTAGGTATGTGGCCTTATCTCCTCTGGCAGTATGTAGAATACGGAATCCATGGCGTTCACCAGAAGATAGACCACATAAACACTTATGTAAAGCGGGACCACCACCAGAAGCCCTGCAATGAAGTATTTCTTAAAGTAGCTCTTCATAGGGCCTGCGTTATGGAAGATTTAACATCTGTTACCCTGTTTTTTTCATCCACATACACGAGCACCGGTTTGTGCTCTCTTGCCCTGCTGTCTTCCATTACAGAGTAGCTTGCAATTATTATAACATCCCCCTTTGACACAAGCCTTGCCGCAGCACCATTTACGCATATCCTGCCACTGTCCCTTGTGGCAGGTATGGTGTAGGTCTGAAACCTCACACCGTTGGTTATATTATATATATCCACCTTTTCGTAGGGAAGTATCCCTGCACATTCGAGCAGTGCCTGGTCTATGGCTATACTGCCCTCATATTCCAGGTTTACATCTGTAACCCTGGCACGGTGAATCTTGCTTTTAAGCATTATTCTGTTCATCTTCTCTAAGAACCTCCTTGTTGTTTCTTTATAAGAAGATTATCTATAAGCCTTGCCCTGCCCACCCATACTGCAAGGGCAACGAGTGCTTCATCCTCAACCCTTTCCACATCCTCAAGGGTCTGGGGATGACAGACATTTATATAATCTACCACAATACCTGGTTTTCTATCCATGACTTTTTTCATCTCCTCTATTATGCGGGCTGACTCAGAGACCCCTTCTTCCACAAGCTCTTTTGCCCTCTTGAGGGATTCTGGAATGAGGCGTGCAACCTCTCTTTCAGCAGGGCTTAAGTAGTTGTTTCTTGAGCTCAGTGCCAGCCCGTCCTCATCCCTTACGGTCTCAACGGTGATTATCTCCACATCCATGTTCAGCTCCCTTACCATCTTCTTTACGATGAGCTGTTGCTGATAATCCTTGAGCCCGAACAGGGCCTTATGTGGCATAACGGTGTTGAAGAGCTTGGCAACAACGGTTGTAACCCCTCTGAAGTGTCCTGGTCTTGACACACCACAGAGCCTTTCAGAAAGGCCCTCCACCGTAACATAGGTTGAAAACCCCTGGGGGTACATCTCCTCCACTGATGGGACAAACACCACATCCACCCCTTCTTCCCTACATATCCTCAGGTCTCTTTCAATATCCCGCGGATAGCTCTCATAATCCTCACCAGGGCCGAACTGTGCGGGGTTTACGAATATGCTCACCACCACCACATCAGACACCTCTCTTGCCCTTTCTATAAGAGCTGTGTGTCCGCGGTGAAGCCAGCCCATGGTGGGCACAAAGGAGATGGTTCTGCCCTCTGTGCGCAGAGATTGCGAGAGGGTCTTCATCTCCCCTATGGTTTTAACAACCCTCATCTTTCAGGGAATCTGCCCTCCTCCACATCCTTTCTGTATTCTGTTACAGCCTTTTTTATTATATCGTAAAGATTGGCGTATTTTTTTACAAACCCTGGGGGATTTTCTGTAAGTCCAAGAATGTCGTTTATCACGAGCACCTGTCCATCGCAGTGCGGGCCTGCGCCTATCCCTATGGTTGGTATCTCGAGCCTTTCAGTTATCCTCTTTGCAAGCTCTGCTGGTATTCCCTCAAGCACCACCGAGAATGCTCCTGCATCCTCCACAGCGAGTGCATCTGCCATTATCCTTTCTGCCTCTTCAGGGGTTCTTCCCTGAAGCCTGTATCCACCCATCCTGTGGACAGACTGTGGTGTGAGCCCTATGTGAGCCATAACAGGTATGTCCACATCTGTAAGGGCCTTTATTATGTGTACTATATTTCTGCCACCTTCGAGCTTTACAGCCTCTGCACCTGCGTCCTTGAGGAACCTACCTGCAGAGCCTATCGCATGGGCAGGGCCCTGCTGGTAGGACATAAAGGGCATATCCGCAACAACGAGTGCCCTCTTTACGGCTCTGACGACACATCCTGTGTGATAGAGCATCTCTTCCATGCTCACAGGCAGTGTGGTGCTGTAGCCTGCCTCAACCATGCCCACAGAATCTCCCACAAGTATAACGGGAATGCCCGCTTCATCGAGTATCCTTGCCATAGACCAGCTGTAGGCAGTAAGTACCGCTATCTTTCTGCCCTCTCTTTTCATCTCCATTATGTGTGGTATGGTAACCTTATCTATCTGTTTCACCCGTGTGTCTCCCCTCTTTAAGGGTTTTTGAGAATAAAAAACCTTCCGCTCGGGAAGGCTATCTTGACTTACCGCAACAGCGGTGTGGTTCTGGCCTGTAGAAAGCTCCTTTAAAGGTGTTGCCTTCCGTCCCGGTCCAGTTTTTTACCCTCTGGATCCAAGCGGAATGTAGTACTGAACTCCTCCCTTTACAGAGCCTATCTCCTTTATAAGGTCTTCTCTGTCCTCCCTGTTATTGACAAAATCTATTGCAGATGTGTTGACAACCAGAAGTGGTGTTTCCTTGTAGTAGAAAAAGTATCTGTTATATGCTGTAACGAGCCTTTCCAGATATTCTGGGGTTATGTTCTGTTCGTAGTACTTGCCCCGTTTTCTTATTCTCTCTATGAGCACCTCGCTTGATGCCTGCAGATAGACCACAAGGTCTGGCTTTGGCACCCTTGCGTCTATGAGTCTGTAGACCTGCTCGTAGAGGGCGAGCTCGTTTTCATCGAGGTTCAGATAGGCGAATATCCTGTCCTTTGCAAACAGATAGTCAGAGACAACGCTTGTCTCAAACAGCCCGTACTGTGACAGTTCGCGCTGTTGCTGGTATCTGCTTAAGAGAAAGAACACCTGTGTCTGAAATGCGTACTTTTTCGGGTCTTCGTAGAACTTTGGCAGAAAGGGGTTTGACTCCACATCCTCAAGAAGTGTTCTTGCTCCGAGCTCTTCTGCCAGAAGCTCTGCGAGGGTGGTCTTGCCAACCCCTATGGGACCCTCGATTGCTATATACCTCTTGGTAGCCATAAGCTAAAAGATTATCCTACCAGTGGGCACACCAAAAGTCAAGAACGGGCTATCCACCACTGTGAGGGATTCAGGAGAGTCCCCATGTCCAGTTTTTTATCTCTGGCATATCCTCGCCGTATCTTTCTATGTATTCTCTGTGTTCTATGAGTTTGTCCCTTACAAACTGCTTAAGATACGCTGCTATTGAGCCCAGCTTTGGCACCCTGTCTATCACATCTGCAACGAGGTGGAATCTATCCATATCGTTTCGCACGGCCATATCAAAGGGTGTTGTTGTGGTGCCCTCTTCCTTGTAGCCCCGCACATGGAGGTTTTTGTGGTTTGTCCTTCTGTATGTAAGGCGGTGGATGAGCCATGGATAGCCGTGATATGCGAATATGATGGGCCTGTTGGTGGTAAACAGTGTGTCAAACTCTCTGTCGGAGAGTCCGTGTAGGTGTTCCTCTTTTGGCTGGAGTGTCATAAGGTCCACCACATTTATGACCCTTATTTTGAGCTCTGGTATTTCTTTTCTGAGTATCTCCACTGCTGCGAGTGTTTCTATGGTGGGCACATCTCCTGCACATGCCATCACCACATCTGGCTCGCTTCCCCTGTCGTTACTTGCCCACTCCCATATGCCTATTCCAGAGGAGCAATGTTTTATGGCGTCATCCATGGAGAGCCACTGTGGCTGGGGCTGTTTTCCAGCAACTATCACATTCACAAAATCCCTGCTTCTCAGACAGTGGTCCATCACTGAAAGAAGTGTGTTGGCATCTGGTGGGAAGTATATGCGCACTATGTCTGCCTTTTTGTTCACCACCACATCTATGAAGCCAGGGTCCTGGTGGCTGAAGCCGTTGTGGTCCTGACGCCACACATGTGATGTAAGAAGGATGTTCAAAGATGCTATGGGTCTTCGCCAAGGCACAGACTTTGCAACCTTGAGCCACTTTGCAAACTGGTTGAACATGGAGTCCACTATGTGTATGAATGCCTCGTAGCAGGCAAAAAGGCCGTGTCTTCCTGTAAGAAGATAGCCCTCGAGCCAGCCCTGGCAGGTGTGCTCGCTTAAGATTTCCATCACCCTGCCCTGTGGAGCAAGGTTTTCGTCCTCAGGGAGTCTGTCTGCCATCCACACCCTGTCTGTTGCCTCGAAGACCGCATCGAGCCTGTTTGAGCTTGTCTCATCAGGGCCAAAGATGCGGAAGTTACGCTGGTCTCTGTTAAGCCTTATCACATCCCTAAGGTATCTTCCCAGCACCCTTGTTGCCTCTGCCCTCACCCCGCCCTGACGTGGCACATCCACAGCGTACTGGCGAAAGTCAGGCAGTCTTAACTCCTTTAGCAGTATCCCGCCGTTTGCATGCGGGTTGGCACTCATGCGCCTTTCACCACGGGGTGCAAGCTCGAGTATCTCTCTTACAGGGGTGCCGTTTTCATCGAAGAGTTCCTGGGGTCTGTAGCTTTTCATCCAGCTTTCAAGAAGTTTTACATGTTTTTTGTTCTCTCTCACATCATGCAGGGGCACCTGGTGTGACCTCCAGAATCCCTCAACCTTTCTGCCATCCACCTCTTTGGGGCATGTCCAGCCCTTCGGTGTTTTCAGTATAATCATGGGCCAGATGGGGCGGGTGGGTTTTCGCTGTTTTCTTGCCCTTTCACGAATGTGCATTATCTCCTCTATAACCCTGTCCATTG